>CAJXQE010000386.1 GCA_913058215.1 uncultured Verrucomicrobiales bacterium | reverse complement strand
ACGAGATCAGCCTCGGTCTCGTGGGCTCGGAGATGTGTATAAGAGACAGCCCGAATGGTGTGTTTGCCTTCTTGATTCCACATCACTTGCGGAAGCTTAATCTGGGTGAAACCATCCTTGATGGTCACCATCAATGCCGCACCGGTTTTGTTCTCCGGAGCTGCCAGATATTTCGCGACTTGAGGGTAATTTTTGTCGAAACTGTTGAGTTGGCGACCTGCCTGCCATCCATCGAGAAATCCAAACTTCTTGGCGCCTTCGTCACCCTTTCCGTCCAATCGCCAGGAATAGACCCGCTGGGCCCGGTCGAGAAGATTGCTCGCCAGCGCGAGGTAATGGGGGTTGTAGAAATCCTCCGGTTCGATTCGCGAAATCTCGGGCTCTTTCTTTTTGGATCCACCGGTGCCCGGAGGTTTCAGGGAAAGTTCGACAGCGCGACGCGCAGTTTCCAAATATCCTTCCAACTGATCACTGGAGAAAAAGAGCGAAGCTCCCATCGTGTCGAATTCCGAGCTGGCCTGATCATCCGGCAGGGACGAAACATCGGGCTCGACTCCTAAAAGTTCTTCAAGAGTGTTGGCATACTCGCGGCGATTGAGTCGGCGCAAAGTGATCTCGCCACCACTGTCGCTGAGAATGGAGCGTGCCATCACCATCTGATTGGACAGATCGTCGAGGAATTCCGTTTTCTCTGCATTGGTAAGCTGCTTCTCATCTTCCGGCGGCATCTCTCCGGAGTTCAAGGCATTCAGAATCTTCTGCCAACTCTCCGCCGACTGAATATTCTCGCTGATGGTGAAGGACAGGTCTTCCAGATTCACTTCACCTTTTTCCGTCAGCTCGTCATGACACTCCAGACAGTACTTATCGAAAATTGCGAAGTGCTTCCCGGGCATAGCAGCTGATTTGGCTTCGGCCGTATCCGTCACTTTCTCCTCCGCTGCCAGACAGGAACAGCTCACTGCTGCCACGAAAACAAGGACAGAAATGCATGGCAGACTATTTTTGACTCGTTGCATGAATTTGGTTTTTTTTCAGTAGTAGTCTTCCAGGACAAGCTCAAGAATCGGTCCTGCTGCATCCGGATGAACGTCGCTGGCGATCGCGTGAACCAGGCCATGTCCGGCCCCTTCGTCGTTCGCCGTTTCCCGGACAAAAATAAAGGTGACCGTGCTGCCTGCTCGTGACTTTAAAAACCGTACGAATTCCTCGCCCCCAATCTGAATGACACCGGTTTGTTGAGTGCGGGGAATCTCAAAGCTTCCCACCAATGCTCCATCCGCTATGTCCGGAGCATCTTCCCATTGATCGCTTTGAGACCAGCTCTCCTTCTCCGGATTGACCAGGCCATATACAGCAAATCGATTTACTTTCGGGAGCCTGCTTGCGAGTCCGATTCCACTGGGGACGAGATTCACTTGCAAACTTGCATCCTCCAGCTTCTCCGAATTCACTTTCGACAAATCAAAACCCACGACAGAACGCTGATCGAATCCGTTCGGAAAATTCGCCTTCTTCAAAGTCAAAAACTCCGGCCTCGTCCACTTGTAAGGTCTATTGTTCCGGATAAATGTGGCCACTTTTCCATCGGTCCGAATCCGGAGACCACCTTCGATTTTTTCGAACTGCTCCTGATTTTCAAGCTCTTCACTCGATTCCAGTTTCCCGGCATGTAGCGCAGCGGAGCCACCTTCAGTAAGTCTAATCGCCTCACGAGTGAAATCATGGCTCACTTGCACTGTTCCGGAAATCGTTTCGAAATCGCATCGCCTTCCGTCAGGACCTGCAGAGGCAAAGAACTCTCCAACTTCAACTACAGCCTGACCGTATTCAGTCTCCAGCGTGAACGCTTCCCCTTCTACTATTTTCACGACAGCCGTGCCCGAGACAAGCTTCACTTTTCGGGGGCTTTTAACGAAGATTCTCGCAGGAGCTTCCAGAGTCAATTCCGCCCCGGAAACAAAGCGAACCGTAGCAATTCCGGAAGTCAGTCGCAATACACCTCTCGTAAGTTCCGATCCCGTTTCAGTTGCGACTGAAGTTTCCCAGACCGCATTCTCACTGGATACCAATGTCCCCACGATCCGATACTGCGTTGTAATCGCCCAGGCAACGGCGGAGAGAAGCACCACTGCTACAGCAACGGCTCCCCCACGAAAAAAGGGTCGACGTTGAAAGGCGTCACGTGAGGAAAATGGAACCACCTTCGCGTTCTGATCCTGAGAAATTATCGTCGAATCCACATCGCACTTTTCCGCTTCACGGCGGAGTCCAGAATCAATACGACAGGAGCGATGGAACAAGCTCCTCACTTCCCGGGAAGTTCGCAATGCCTCTTCGAGCTCCGCTCGATTCTCGTCGGAGATCTGTCCTATCTGATAACTCACGATCAGCTTCTGCCAATATTCTCGCCCTTTCATGAGAACTCCCCTTCCATTCCTGAGGCTGATATTTCGCCATCAACACACAGGCTGAGTTTTTCGCGCAGCCGGCCTATCTTTTTGTAAAGACTGTTCACAGTCCGACCCGACGATTCCGCTAAATCCGTCACTGCCCCGTGCCCCCTGTAGGGAAGCAAAACAAGCTCCCTTTGATCCGGGTCGAGTTTGCCAAGGCACTGTTTCAAAGCCTGCCTTTCCTGAATCAGATCCTCTTCATCGGGAATTTCGTCACCCGCTGCGAGCAAATCAAAAACGTCATCTCCAAATTGATGGCGATCCCGCGCAAACGTCCGCCGTGCCTTCAATGACTCAAAACGAACGATCACTTTGGCCCAGGGAAGAAACTCGGATTCATTGCGCAATTGATCCAGCTTTCGCCACATCACCACACTGGCCTCCTGCATGACTTCGTCGACAGCTTCCCAGGTTGGTAAGAGCGCACGGGCATAACTCCTCAAGTCTTCCTCACTTTTCAGGAAGCCCCGTAGAAACTGCTCTTCGCTTGGCTTTTCATCGCTCATTCACCAACCCTACTACAAACCGGAATCAAACCTGCCGAACTTTTTTCTCATGTAGGCCGCAGACAAGAGGAAGCAACGCTTTAAACACAAGGAGTATAAATGTGAACAGAAAAAATTTTGCCCCAATACCGGTGCGAAAATCCACTTTTCGAATCATAAATAGCGGAAGGAGCCCCCGAACCTTCGCGTCAAGGGAGGCGAAGAAGTCTGACTCCGGACTCTACGAATGCAGGATTTTCTGGTAAGAACCCATTCCATGAGAACATGTTTCATCCTGATCCTCGTCTCCATCGCATTTCTGCCAGAGATGAAAGCGGAAGAAAAGCCGATCAATCTCGGCTTGAGACGCGAGCTCTTTGTCGATGACTACCTGATCGAAGATCTCAAAGGGGCGGAACAAAAACTCCATCGTCCAATTGCCCGCGAAGTCGCGATCGTCCATGACGCTCCCTGCGAAGGAAACATCAGCTACTACCACACCGTATTTCGCGATGGTGAAAAATTCCGAATGTACTACCGTGGCGCGCACTCCGGCCCGCGAACCACTTTCCCGGAGTCAAAAAAGCACCAGGTGGTTTGCTATGCCGAAAGCAATGACGGGATCACCTGGACGAAGCCGAATCTCGGGCTCCACGAATTTGCCGGATCGAAAGAAAACAACGTCATCTGGACGGGGGCGGGTCATCACAATTTCGCACCCTTTCTCGACAGTAATCCTGACAGCACACCACAGGCGCGCTACAAAGCACTCGGAAGCGGTAAAGGTGGACTTGTTGCGTTCCAATCAGCCGATGCGATTCACTGGTCCTTGATTCGAAAAGAGCCGGTCATCACCAAGGGGGCTTTCGATTCCCAGAACCTCGCATTCTACGACAATGTCAGGAATCGCTACATTGATTTTCATCGTGGTTTTGAAAATGGAAAACGTGCCATTATGACCTGCACCTCGGAAGATTTCATAAACTGGACAGAACCGGAGTTTATCCGCTATGACGACGATCTCGACCAGCACCTTTACACCAATCAGATTGCTTCCTATCCGCGGGCACCCCATCTCTTTTTTGGGTTTCCCAAACGCTTCCTTCCTTCCCGAAACCTGACCCACCACACAGGATCGGGCGCTTCTGACATCCTTCTGATAACGAGCCGCGACGGCGAGAATTTCCATCGATGGAACGAGGCCTTCATCCGGCCGGGGTTGCAACGGGAACGCTGGGTAAATCGCAACAACTTCGTCGCCCACGGCTTCGTCGAAACTTCCAGTCAACTCGACGGGGTCGCTGATGAACTGTCATTCTACTCCATGGAGGGATACTACTCCGGCAACGATTGCCGGATGCGTAGATACAGCCTGCGTCCCGATGGATTCGTATCGATCAATGCGCCCTTTGCAGGAGGTGAGGTGACAACCAAAGCAATCACCTTTGACCTTCCCGCCAAGGATGCACCTCGCACTGTCATCGACCTTACTCCCTCGCCAATTCGTCCCGAAGTCGATCAAGCAATCCGCGGCAAAGGGTCGCTCGCCTTTTCATCTCCGGCAGTTCTCAAGATGAAAGATACTCAGAACCTCGGAAAGCAGGTCACCCTTGCAGTCTCAATCCGCGGTGTCCCGCGTGGGCATCGCCGTTTGTTCTCCACTTACAACGGCGGCCCAACGACCCCGAACGAACTGTATTTCGACATCAATGCTGGAGGCCCTATCAGCAAGGCCGACGGCTACTCCATTCGCTTCAATTACAATGGTGTTTTGGTAGGGGCAACCTTCGATGATATCGGTGACTGGAGTGATGCAATCGACGCCACGGCCGTTCATCACCTTGCCGCCACCTGGAACGACGGCGAAATCGCGATCTACTTTGATGGAAAAATCGTCGCGGAAGGCGGGAAATCCGGCGCTGGCGACCTGGTCTTTGAAACAGGAGATCTTCATTTCGGTGAGGATTGTCAGGGAACATCGATCACCAACGAACCGTTTCTAGGCTTAGCGGATGACGTGCTCGTGTTGCGCCGGGCCTTGTCTGAAGAGGATGTCGCAGCTTTTGCAAAAACCGGAAAAATTGAAGGCGAAGGGATCCTGCTGAACTTCGACGATCCGGAGGGCTCTCTCACTGATCAACTCAAAGATGACGGCACGCAGTTTGTTGGGGGTCCAGTGGGAATTCAAGCTGCTGAAGTTTCCCTCTTGTTGAATTATTCCACTTCCGCCGCGGGCAGCATTCGCTGCGAAATCCAGGACGATACGGGAAAAGCAATTCCCGGCTTCAGCTTGAAAGAGTCCGATGAAATGTTCGGAGACTCTCTTGAACGGGCGATGACATGGGGGCGCAGTGGAGATCTCAAAACTCTAGTCGGCAAACCCATCAGGCTGCGTTTTGAGCTGAAAGATGCGGATCTTTTTTCTTTACGGTTTGGCCGTTAAATCCGCCCGGAGCAAAATATGCTCAATCAATAGCAAAGAAAGGTGACTCATTTCTTCATTTGGAACGTAAATGAAGCTTCACTTACCTGGATCATGAAAATCGTATTCGCAATGAAGCAACAAATGTTGAGAGCATTGCATATCTGGATACTAGCCTCCGCTTTTGGAACGCTTGCGTTGGCCGACGAAGAAAGTGATACTCGACGCCAGCTACATCTCTATTTCCAGGGAAGTGACATCTACGAAACGAACTGCCTTCCATGTCACGGACGCACCGGCAAAGGCGATGGCGAATGGGCTGCAGACTGGACGAAGAATCGCCCCAGAAACTTTAGGTCAGGCATCTTCAAATTCCGGACAACGCCAATGGGGTTTCTTCCCACAGACGAAGATTTGAAACGCACTATTCTCTCCGGAATCTCCGGGACGGCAATGCCCTCGTTTAAGGGGCACCTGTCGGAAGATCAATTGGAGGCCATTCTTACTTACCTCAAATCTTTTTCCAGGGACTGGCGGAAAGAGGAAAGGCATGCGGACCCGGTCGAACTCCCTGAGAAACCTGAGTGGATGAGAAGCGCCGACAAAAGCAAGACTCATATTGCTTCAGGAAGAACCGCCTTTGCCACTCACTGTGCAGCATGTCATGGATTTGAAGGAAAGGGAGATGGCCCCGCTGCAATCACCTTGAAAGATGTCTGGTTATTCGACATTAGACCTGCCGACCTAAGCGCCAAACATCACAAGTCAGGAGACAGTCTGGAGGATTTGTTTCGCACCATTTCAATGGGGCTAGATGGAACTCCTATGGTTGGTTATCGCGGAGTCCTTAAAGAAGGTGAAATCTGGGATCTTGTAGGATTCATTCAGAGCCTGAAAAGTCGAGAACCGTAGCGTTCCGATTTTCTCGATCCCGGATTCGTAACAGCGGCCTTGCGTCTACCTCTTTCCCTATTGTATAAAAAGAGGGACCCCCTGAGCAGACCTGACAAGTACTCAACCACCTGACATCAGGTGAGCTAAGCCCTGCTCGTGACCGGAAGGAAAATGATGACTATAGCCACCCGCCTTCGATTAATTTGTGTGCTTCTATTTGCATTCATTGCCGTCAACTCGAAGGCCGGGATCTCCCGCCCCAACATCCTTTTCTTTTACGCGGATGACATGGGATACGGTGACCTCGCCTGCTACGGAAGCAAAGTTGCCCAAACGCCCCGCATTGATCAGATTGCCAGCGAGGGAACCCGCTTCACTCAGTTTTATGTTTCCCATTGTGTTTGCTCTCCAACCCGGACTTCAGCAATCACAGGGCCTGTCTCTTATACACATCTCCGAGCCCACGAGACCGAGGCTGATCTCG
>CAJXQE010000385.1 GCA_913058215.1 uncultured Verrucomicrobiales bacterium | reverse complement strand
CGAGATCAGCCTCGGTCTCGTGGGCTCGGAGATGTGTATAAGAGACAGCGGTAGCAATGATACCCATCGACAGAATTACCTCAGTAAAGGTGAACCCCCTGTCTTTGCTGAACAAATTTTTCTGCACAATCATCATCATCAGTCTGTAATCACCCGCGATCTCCCCGTGTAATATTCCAGAGCGATACACTCCGTTTGTGGAAACTCACCCGGGCCGCTCACTGCCGGTCGCTTGGCTGTAAATACAACTCGATTGCGATTCCTTTCGAAATTTCCTTCGGCAATCCCCACGTGGAGCGCATCCATATCAAAAAACGAAGGTACAAGAACCCTTCCGTTCGTACTGAAAAGAAGAAAAGGGAGCTCAACCTCAACCGTTTCCGTATGATTACCTCTGACACGGGTCTCGAAGATTCGACGATAGGGAGAATCCAGAATGGTCCGGAATGCCGCTTCATCGATCGTTTCAAACTCTTTCCCGTGAACAAAAGCAATCCCATCGGGAAGAGAACGCCATTCGGAAATCTGCTCCAGCACCTGATTCCCGATCACGCCGTGTTTCTCACCTTCCATCGCTGCAAACGAGGCAAAAGCCCGATAAGGCCCCGTTTCACCGGGAAATGACTTATCCGCAAAGGCCACATACACCTCCCTTTTTCGAGTCACCGCTTCGCTCCGGGCGGATTCAAGGAAGCCTTTCAATTCATACACCGCCGTTTTTCGTGAGGGATAGCTGGAAACCAATCCGGGAACGGACAGAGCAAGGAGCAGGGAAACGATCCCCATTACCACCAGCATCTCCACAAGGGAGAAGCCGGAGATTCGACAGTGAGCAGGTGTTGATTTACTGGATTGGTCCACTGGACAAAAATTCTGATTCGGGCTAAATAGAATACATTGTGATTACAATGTAAGTATCATAGATCCTCGTAAAGAGGCAAGATCCTAACAGAAAAAAGTGATAAAAATCGCGTCATTAGAAAAAAACAGGCGATTTGTAACTGGACCAGCATCCCCATCCCGTTAGGGTGGAAGGAATTATGCGATTACAAATTGGAAACGAGACGGTGGAAGTAAATCTGCCGGATATTAACGCGAAAGCGGTGGGGGGAGTGATTGCGGCGATTCTACTTCTGTCCGCCCTTTTCACTTCTTACTACACCATTCAGCCAGAGGAAGAGGGCGTTGTCCTGCGCTTCGGAAAACACATCAAAAATGTGCCTCCCGGTCTTCATTTCAAAGCTCCCTATGGAATCGATGCTGTCTACAAGGTACCGGTGAGACGACAACTCAAACAGGAATTCGGATTCGGAACCCGCGGCGCCACGAATCAATTTCAGTCGAGCAGCCCGCAGGAAATGGAATCCGAAAAGACGATGGTCAGTGGTGATCTCAATTCAGCCCTTGTTGAATGGGTGATCCAGTACCGGATCACTGAACCGGAACACTACCTCTTCAAGGTCAGGAATGCAGAAGACACCCTTCGCGATGCCAGTGAGTCAGTCATGCGCGAAGTCGTCGGGGACAGAACGGTCGACGAAGTTATCACAGTCGGACGTCAGGAAATCGAATCGGAATCCAACGAGAAGTTAAAAGCTCTCGTGAAGCTCTACGAATTGGGAATCACAATCGACCAGGTCCAGCTCAAGGACGTCAATCCTCCCAAAGCGGTCCAGGCTTCCTTCAACGAGGTCAATCAAGCCCAACAGGAAAAAGAGCAGTCTATCAATATCGCCAACGGCAATTACAATCGCGAAGTCCCCAAAGCGAGCGGTGAAGCCGAAAAAATGATCAGCGAGGCGGAAGGTTATGTCGCCCAGCGGGTCAATGAAGCCGAAGGGGATTCAGCACGTTTCACTTCGCTCTTTGCAGAATACGAAAAGGCTCCGGAAGTAACTCGCCGCCGAATTTATCTCGAGACGATGGGAAAAGTCATGCCGGCTATCGGCAACAAAGTCATTATCGACGAAAGCGCCAATCAGGTTCTTCCGTTCCTGCCATTGAATCAGAAAATTCCAACAGCCAAGTAATTCCTACCCTATTTTTTATATGAAAAATTCTGCAACAGGCTGTTTCGCAATCATTGCGATCATCGTCATCATCATCGTTGGAAAAAGCTCCATTTACACCATCGACGAAACCGAACAGGTCATCATTACCCAGTTCGGAAAACCAATCGGGGATCCGATCATCGAACCCGGACTGAAGTTCAAAACGCCCTTCATCCAAGAAGTGAATCGCTTCGAAAAACGCATTCTCGAGTGGGATGGCTACGCCAACGAAATGCCAACCAAGGACAAAACGTACATCGTGGTCGACACCTATGCCCGCTGGCAAATTGTCGATTCGAAAGAGTATTTTGAACGTCTCCGCGACGAACGCAGTGCTCTATCCAGACTGGATGACATTCTGGGTTCCGAAACACGTAATACCATCGCGAAGCACGAACTGATCGAAGTGATCCGCACCACCAAAGAACGCACTCCAACCGTCGAAAAAGACATCGCCGAAGCCGACCTTACCGGCTCTCTCGGTAAACTGATCCCGATTCGTCGCGGTCGTTCTCAACTGGAAAAAGATATCTTTGAGACGAGTCGCTTAAAGCTCAAGGAGTTCGGTATTGAACTTCTCGACGTCAGATTCAAACGAATCAACTACAACGAGAGCGTCAGTAAGCAAATCTACGAACGCATGATTTCCGAGCGTCAGCAGATCGCCGAAAGATTTCGTTCCGAAGGAGCCGGTGAAGCCGCCAAGATCCTCGGGGACATGGAGAAAGAGCTGAAGACGATCGAGTCAGAAGCCTACAAAGAAGTCGAAATCAAAAAAGGTGAAGCCGATGCTCAAGCGACTGACATTTACGCCAAAGCTTTCAACGTTTCGGAAGAATCCGCAGACTTCTACGAATTCCTCCGCACCATGGAATTGTATGAAGAAATGCTATCCGGCGAAAGCACCTTGGTCCTGACCACTGATAGCGATTTGTTCAAATACCTGAAGGCCGTGAAACCACTGGCGCCCGGAACTTCGAGGTCAGCAGTGGTGCCGGCAATTACAGCGCCAGCCCCTGCCCCTGTTACCCCACCTCGATAGTCGTTCGCTACTCAAACAGGCCCATCAATTCATCCTCACTGAGCGACGCATCTCCGGCTGCGTCGCCGAGGAGTGAATCCATCATCTCCCGCTTCCGATTTTGCAGCGCGAGGATCTTTTCTTCGACGGTGTTGCGGGTAATGAGCTTGTAGGCGGTAACGACCTTGGTCTGGCCGATCCGGTGAGCCCGGTCGGTCGCCTGGGCTTCAACGGCAGGGTTCCACCAGGGATCGACGTGGATCACAGTATCCGCTCCGGTGAGGTTTAATCCGACACCGCCTGCTTTCAGGCTGATCAGAAAGACGGTGTTCGACTCGTCTTCCTGAAACTTCTTCACGACATCTCCACGATTTTTCGTGCTCCCGTCGAGATAACAAAAGCCGATTCCGCGACTTGCCAGATCCGGCACCAGAATCTGCAGCATCTCGACAAACTGGCTGAAAATCAAAACCCGGTGACCACCTTCGACCGCATTCTCCAAGAGTTCACCCAGCGCGTCGGCTTTTACCGAGGCGTCTTCCGCCTCAATATCATTCAGTCCTAACAAGCGCAGATCACAACATGTCTGGCGCAAGCGAAGCAGCGCGGTCAATGCCAGCATCCGCTTCCGCCCACCCTCGGCATCGAGAATCGTAGCCCGGCTTTCACGAAGAATTTTCTCGTAGACCTCCTGCTGCGTTTTGGTGAGATCGCAATAGATGACCTGCTCAATTTTCTCCGGCAATTCCGGTGCGACTTCCTCTTTCAATCGACGCATCACGATCGGTCGGAGACGGCGGGAAAGTCTTTTCTGAACGGCGTCGGCACCTTCGGTTTGCTGAAGCGGTTTTTCAAAACGCTCCGAAAATTCCTGCCGCGTCCCAAGATACCCGGGCAGGGCAAACTGCGCAATCGACCACAAATCACGAACCGAGTTTTCAATGGGTGTTCCCGTCAGGGCAAAACGCACCTCGCCCCTGAGTCGATGCGCCGCCTTGCTGACTTTCGCATCCGGGTTCTTGATGTGCTGAGCTTCATCGAGAACGATCACTTGGAAATCCTGCTCTCGATACACTTCCTCATCCCGGCGGAGCAAAGCGTAGCTGGTCACTAAAATATCGGCGTCACGATTTGACTCCCGCGTTTCCATCCGCTTCGGCCCCTCGATAGCGACCGCTTTCAGATTCGGAGTGAACTTCTCCGCTTCGGCAACCCAGTTGAAGACCAGCGAACTCGGACACACCACCAGAGCCTTTCCGCCGGTTGATTGGATAAATGTCAGGGTTTGCAAGGTTTTACCTAGGCCCATGTCATCGGCGAGAATCCCACCCATCCCCCGACCGGCGAGACGCTGCATCCATTCGACACCCGTCTTCTGATAAGGTCGCAAGGTGGATTCGAGATCCGCGGGTATCGGAGAAAACTTGAGCGCCGCGGTTTCGTTTTCCCAGGGGAGAGAACCCCCGGTCTGAAATCCAAAATCCTTGGCGGTTTCTTTCAGGTAATCCGCTTTGGTCTGATCGATTCGATAGGTTCCGGGCTCGAGCTGTTCCGGATCGCAATCCTGAATCACTTCGCTGAAATCCTCGAGCAGCCCCGTGTCGACGACCGCAATTTTTCCGTTCGCGAGCTTCTTGCTGTTCTGCCCCATTTGCAGGAGCCGCTGAATATCCTGACGTGAAACCGTTTCGCCCGAAGGCGTCCCGAATTCCACCTCCATGGCAAACCAGTTTTCCCCGCTACTTCGAAATTCAAGCCCTGCAGAAACGGGTTCAACTTGTGAGGAGGCATGCTCAAATCGCTCGCCCGTTTCAATTTTCCAATCACTGCGAAGACGATGAAATCCGTGAGCCAGAAACTGCTGAATCGCGGCCTTGTCCTTCAGGACAAACTTTCCGGACGGCTTCGGACCATCAAAGCCCCATTCTTCCAGATCGTGAATCGCTCGTCGCTCCGCCCGGGGATCTCCCAGCCGAATGGGCCCATCCCGGTCAGCCACCGGCTCAAGGTTTTCTCCCGCCGCCACTTTCTCACCTTGATAGTCAAATGTCAGGATCGCATCGAGATGATTGAGCGAACCTTCGATCCTGATGTCGACTGTCGGCGTCAGGTCAAGCACTTCGATTTCGCCCAGATCAAAAAAGCGGCGAAAGGCAGACAGCGCTCCCCCGAAATCCTCAGCAGAAACCGTAAACCCTTTGCTCAGGACATCGGCATATTGCGATGGAAGCCCTGGGGTGACCGGCTGAAAAACTTGATCGGCATTCAGCAACCAGACTCCGCGATTCTCAATCAGAGGAGTCGCGCCTGCAGGCCAGCCCGCGCGAAACCGTGTCCCCCCGCTTCGGCGAAGGTCCGGCCGGAAGGGTTGCCAGGAAATCTTTGCGGCATCTTTTCTCCCAAAACTAACTCCGGGGTGTCCGGGAATCGCATTGAGAATCCGGACAAGTGACTCGCGGTCCACCATCAGCATACCCGGAACAGACTGAGGCGAAATTTCTTGAAGTACCCGGAACAGAGCGACATCGTGAGCCTGCAAAAACAGGGGGGATTTTCCACGATGCGCTTTCAGCAACTTCCGTCCTTCACCTGCATCCATTTCAACCCCGACAGGAATCGAGCCTTTCTCCCAGGCACCAGCGAGATTGGGTGGAAAAACGAGAAACAACTCAGCAGGGATCGAGTCTTCGCCCGGTGACTCAAGCATCTTCGGCCAGTCCCCGGAGATCTTGACTGCCGGGGTCCGGGCAGGCGTCTGCGTTTCAGATGTCTGAGGAGTCACTGCCGCCGTCGGCTCCAAAAATTCCAATCCCACTGCCATCGAATGAGCACAAATGATCCCATCGCGGCGCGCCCGGAAACAGGGGCAGTGATTCTCGATATCGGTGCGCGAGCGAATTTCCATCCGCACTTTCATCTGCTTGCCTTTGTCTTTGACGACACCCTCGAGCCAGCCTTTTTCGAAGCCGGATTCCAATACCCGGCCCGCCGCGTGAATTGCACGCGCCTCTTTCATTTCCTTCCAGCCACCGGCATCGGAAAGGAATTTTCGGCTGAGTTCGACCGGGTTGCTCATCTGGCGGGAAAGTGAGCGATCCTACCCGATTCCGCAACTGAGGAGTTCCCTAAACCGCTTCTGTAGCCACGGCGGATTCGAATTGCTTCTTTTCTCTCACCAGCGTCGGCGCATGATCACTCCGGGTTCTCAGCCCCGCGACCAGATAGAATACCGCGATCCAACAAGACCAGGTAATCACGGAGAAAAACCGATCTACAAAGACAATGTCACCCGTTTCCCCGACGACTCGATGAGCGATTCGCGGCAGAAACCAGTTGGATGCAAGCATGATCAAAACCAGCGATTGAATCGGACGACCAACTGCCGTCGTCAATACCCAGACCAGTGGCAACAGAAGCAAGACCTGATCATACCGCAAATGGAACCACGCCAGACTTGCGGGAAAAGCCAGAAGTGCGAGCAATTGCAAGGTCGAGCCCCCCGACCATTTCATCGCCCACCAGGCAGTCAGAGCAATCATGAGAACCGGAGCGAATAGCGAAAAGCTCGAAGGCATTCCCGGAGTGAGCTCAATCAAACTGCTCAAGGCATAAACGTCGGGGACGAATTCGCTCAGTTCCAGCGCTGTCTCTTATACACATCTCCGAGCCCACGAGACCGAGGCTGAT
>CAJXQE010000384.1 GCA_913058215.1 uncultured Verrucomicrobiales bacterium | reverse complement strand
TCTACACTATCCTCTTCGTCGGCAGCGTCAGATGTGTATAAGAGACAGGGTCGGAGGAAGAATCGCTGATGTAGCATTCGCGGCGCGTAAACCGGTCAAACATCGGGCGGATCTTGCCATCACCATGATCGAAAGCACACTCGATCTAAAAATCCGGAAACCCGACGAAGCAGATCTCTCTTACGCCCGCACCCTCCTCGCTGCTGCAGAAAATCCCCAAAAACTCTCAATGTTCGAAGTCTATGCCCAGGAAACCGTTCGCATCTCCGAACGCCCTGACACAGTCACCATCAAGCTACAAACCCTGAGTATCGGTGATGATCTCGCAATCGTGGCCATCCCCTGCGAGGTATTCGCCGCGATCGGACTGGAGATCAAAATACACAGCCCGTTCAAGACAACGATCGTCATCACCCTGGCAAACGGCTACAACGGTTATCTACCAGGCCCAGAACAACATGATCTCGGTGGCTACGAAACATGGCGCTCCGGCTGGAGCTATCTGGAAGTTGATGCCTCTACCAAGATCACCGATTCGGTTTTGGGAATGCTGGGGAATTTGTAGGAGCGCCGCCTCTTACTGCTCAGCCCCGGGAATCGATTGCAGAGACGAATGCCGGGGATGATTCGATTTGATGTCCACAGAGGGCACTGATGAGTATGATCAATTCGTGAATTACGACAATCTGGCGAAGACATGCCGTAGAAAATGTGATGTTTTTCTTTATTATGTCATAAAATGTCGTAATATGCATCCATATGCAATTAATGACGATCGAAGATTTGGCCGCCTACTTAGGCGATTCCAAGCGCACGATTTACAATTACATCCAATCGGGCGACTGCCCGCCATATGTCAAACTCAGCACAAAAAACATCAAGTTTGATCGAGCAGATGTTGACGCTTGGCTTGAATCGAAAAAAGTAACTCCAAAACCAAAAACCTCATGAACGAATCACTAACTCTCACCGTTATACTCTCCTTCCTTCTATTTCTCGCAATCGTTTGGGCTATTACCAAAGTGATTCGATTCCTTGCAAGTGCATCCAGAAGGAAACACCTCGAACTCTCCAAACTGGCGCACGAAGCTGAAGGCATTAAAGAAGCGTTGAATCCGCAAAGATAACACCTTCCCCAAAACCTTAGTGCCTCCGTTCCCTCCGTGTTGATAGCAACGCGCTTGGGTTTCTATTCTAGCAAAACAGTTTGTTCAGCTACCTCCTGCGCTGTAGGGCGAGGGCTCCCCTTGCCTTTGAAAGAATACCCGCAACGCGGGCTCAAAGAACACTCATCCCGCTGACGCGGTAGGAATTCACGATCAGGCGGAGCGCCCGACCTACAGCGCAGGCGGGCACGGAGTCGATTTATTCTACTCAAATACGCTAGGAAACGATGGAAAGGTTTTCGGGCCGTATGACAACTCGTCACTGACCTAACAATTGCAGATAGCCCATCGCTTTCCCCCATTCCGGGTCGTGTTCCATTTCATAGTGTAGACCGCGCGGAGTATCGTTCCGCTCGCAGACGAATTTCAAAAATTTGTCGGCCACCTCAGGATCATGGACCAGGAACATCAGCTCGCGCCTCCGGTTCCAGGTCACGGATCCCACATACAGACCGTTTGGTTTCACTTTTGGACCGGTGATGTTCTCATTCAAAAATTCTTCGTAATCCGAAAGTGCCTCACTCTCTTCTGCCGTGGGAAGACCATTCTCATCGAGAGCCTGAAGAGTAAACTGAATGGACAAATGCCATCCGAAAATGAGTTTCGGCTCAAAGGCCAAAAGGTTCTCGTTTACTTTGATCTTCGCGGGAAGGCCGTCTTCTTCGGAATCAACCAGCACGAACGATTCGTCCGGAATCACAATCTCATATTCTTTGCTCATTTTTTGGGGATATTGTTAGATCTTTACTCACGCTCTCACAGCTAGCCCGGGATCAGGGATGCTTGATCTGTCACTCCGGCTTCATCAGTGAATCGCAAAACATCCGCGAGGACCATCGTACTCATGAAATGCTTCATGATATCGTCTGAATCGCTGATCTTCTGCCAATGAGCTACAAATTCCTCTGCTGAACAATCACCGTGAATTGTTATCAACATGTTTGCTGTATCCGGCGGGCTCATCATCCGTTGATTCTTAAACTGATCGATCACTTCAGCAACAAACGGCTCCAGGGTAGTTTTGTCATGGATCTCGAGACCCATCACGATCGCTTCAAATTCTCCATCATCGTTCTCCATGAGTTTGGTATCGATGTTGTGGACATGGTTTCCTTCACCCGCTTCAGAGTTGGGGTCTGGATTGGTTTTCGATCCGGTAAAAATGGAGAGGAGGCGTTTTAGAAAGTTCATTTTGCTGGATTGTTTGGGGGAAAGTTGATTCAAAAAAGCGCCTGACCAGTGGCGGGCTCGGCTCGATACCGAGCGTGTTTTCTATGGGACAGGAGAAATCACCCGCAGGTTTACAGCTCATTTACCCCACCAGAAAGCAGGAATCACCCAGCGGTGTCAAGGGTTTCAACTCTCGCTGTTTGGTCATGACTATTCGCCCATTTCGACCACCACTTGCGCTGTAGGGCGAGGGCTCCCCTTGCCTTTAAAAGAATACCCGCAACGCGGGCTCTAAGAAGAATCATCCCGCTACCGCGGTAGAAATTCACCGTCAGGCGGAGCGCCCGACCTACAGAGCAGGCGGGCACGGAGTCGTTCTCTCCTACTCAAATACGCCACTACCCGCATTTCTTGATCTCTCTGAAACATGGCAGACTGTGGGCTTATGCGGAAAACAGGCGGACAGTTGAAACTCAAGAGAGTTGGATCGATCACCATACCCTCCTGGATCGTCGTCGCTTGCGGCTTACTCGCCTCCGGCTCCTCATTCGCTGGCGAGATCGATTTCAATCGCGACATCCGACCGATCCTTTCCGAGAACTGTTTCCACTGCCACGGACCCGACGGAGAAACCCGCGAGGCCGACCTGCGTCTCGACGAGCAGCAAGCTTCCCGCGATGACCTGGGAGGCTATGCCGCGGTCGTTCCCGGCGATCTGGAAAAAAGCGAACTCTGGCTCCGCGTTGCTCACAGTACAGGCGACGAGCTGATGCCTCCGCCGGAATCCAATCGCAAGCTTTCCGCCAAAGACAAAGCCCTTCTTAAACAGTGGATCGAATCAGGCGGCGACTACGCCAAACACTGGGCCTACGAAGCTCCGGTTAAACCTGAAGGAACCCTCGACGATTTTGTGAAAAGGAAACTCGACGAGCGCGGTCTTACCTTTTCCGAAAAGGCCGAGAAATGGAAACTGCTTCGACGGGTCAGTCTCGATCTCGTCGGGCTGCCTCCGACCACCGAAGAACTCAGAGCCTTTCTCGAAGACGAATCTCCCGACCCCTATGCCAAAGTCGTCGACCGACTTTTGGCCTCGCCCCGCTTCGGGGAAAAATGGGCCCGCAGTTGGCTCGATCTGGCGCGCTACGCTGACTCCAACGGATTTCAGGCCGATCAGATCCGCGACAGCTGGGCCTATCGCGACTGGGTCATCAATGCCTTCAACTCCAACATGCCTTTTGATCAGTTCACCATCGAGCAACTCGCTGGCGATCTTCTCCCCGACGCGACGAGCGATCAAAAAATCGCGACCGGTTTTCATCGCACCGTCACCTGTAACGTCGAGGCCGGTGTTCATCCCGAAGAAAACAGGACGAACCAGGTCATCGACCGGGTCAACACCACCGCGACCGTCTGGCTCGGTTCGACTCTGGAATGCTCCCAGTGTCACGATCACAAGTACGATCCTTTTTCGATGAAGGATTATTACGGCATCTTCGCCTACTTCAACAACACTCCCCTGGAGGTCGAAGGTAAAGGTGGAGTCAGCTTCGATTTCTACGGACCGAAAATGGATCTGCCGATGGAGGCCGAAAAAATGGCACTTCGTAAAAAACTGCAAGGGGAGCGCACCAAAGCAGTGGCCGCCCGAAACAAACTGAAAAAATCGCTCGAGGGAGAATTTGTCGCCTGGACTAAAACCGCAGCCGATCAAACCAAGTCGACTCCGCAATGGAAAGTTCTCGAGATCGCAGACTTCGCTGGAACCGGAGGGGAAACCTGCACAACGAACGAAGACGGCTCCCTTCTCATCACTGGAAAAATTCCTGACAAAACTACCTATACCTTCACCGCGAAAATTCCTCAAGGCAAAGTCGCAGCCGTCCGCCTCGAAATGCTGGCGGATGCCTCACTGCCGGCGAAGGGCCCGGGACGTGGAAACGGAAACCGCCCCAACGTCATCGTCGCCGAATTCAATGCCACCGTCGGCAAAAAGAAAATCAAGTGGCTCGGAGCCACCGCCGACTTTTCTCAAACCGGATGGAACGTTTCCCAGGCCATCGATGGGAATCTCAAAAAAGGATGGGCGATTGCCCCCCAGTTTGGAAAAGATCATTGGGCCGCCTTCGAGCTCCCGGTCCGGGAGGTGAAACCGGGCGAAGAGTGGAGTTTTTCCATTGTCCAAAATTACGGCCTGGGTCGCTCCATCGGGCGCATGCGCCTTTCCGTCTCTGAATCACCGCCGGCCGATGGTGAGCTTCCTGACAATATCAAAAAACTGCTCACCAAAGCCGAAAAGAAACGCACTAAAAAAGAGACCGCCCTACTGCGGACTCATTTTGAGAAAGAGCATACGCAAATGAAAGCGGCAGCTGCGGAACTGGCTAAAGTCGACAAAGATCTCGCGGCCGTGACACCGGACACCACACTCGTCATGGTTGAAATGGAAGAGCCGCGCGAAACCCACGTCATGAAGCGGGGCAACTACCTCAGTCTCGGCGACCAGGTGACAGCTGCGACTCCGGAACTGCTTCATCCCATCAGGTCCGAACTCCCTGTGAACCGGCTCGGCTTCGCGAAGTGGTTGATGGACCCGGCCAACCCTCTTGTCGCCCGCGTCACCGTGAACCGCTGGTGGGCGGAGATTTTCGGGAACGGAATCGTCCGGACGATCGAAGATTTTGGAACGCAATCCGAGCCTCCGACTCATCCGGAATTACTCGACTGGCTGGCGATGGAATTCGTCGAAAGCGGTTGGGACATGAAGCATGTCCTCAAGCAGATGGTAACTTCACAAACCTACCAGCAGGATTCCCGCGTCACCGATGAAATGATCGAGAATGACCCGGACAATTTCTACTTTGCCCGCGGACCGCGCTTTCGACTCAGTGCCGAAACGATTCGTGATCAGTCTCTCGTGGTTGGAGGAATGCTCTCCACAAAAATGGGAGGGAAACCTATCATGCCCTATCAGCCGGATGGACTTTGGCGTCAGGTCGGGCGCAACGAACCGAAGTGGTTAGACGCCCAGGACGAAAACCGGTTCCGCCGCGGAATTTATGTCGTCTATCGCCGGGCTGCTCCCTATCCGAGTTTCGTGAATTTCGATGCCCCCGATCGCAGTAGCTGTGTTGTGGGACGGCCGAGAACCAACACTCCGCTTCAGGCGCTGACTCTTTTGAATGATCCCGCCTACACGGAGATGGCACTCGCGCTTGCCAACCGCGTCCTCACCGACCGCGTTGATGCTGACCTGCCAAAACAAATTGAGTATGCTTACGAACGCGTCCTGAGCCGCCCTCCCGAAACGGCTGAAGTCGAGCACCTGATCTATTTATTCGAGCAGAAGAAAGAGAGCTTCGCCAAAGATCCGAAAACTGCGGAGGAACTCATCGGAGGGACGCAGAGCATTCTGGAAATCAGCAAAGACATTCCCCGCGAAAATCTCGCGGCCTGGTTTTATCTCGGGAACATTCTCCTCAATCTCGATGAGACAGTGACGAAGGGTTAATAGGTTCCCAAAATCAATCCAAGTGAGTTCGGATGGAATCGCTCATCGACATGAAAGACCGCCAACGCATTGAGCGGATGATGGCGAGAAAATTACCCATCGGACTTATTCTCATGGCCATCCTACCCATCATTGGTGGGTTCGTCCTGACCTGGCTCTTTAACTATATCTGGGGACTCTGGTCCGTGATTTTCGAAGGAATGATCCTCTCCTTCAATGCCTTCGTCATCAGGCGAAGACTCGAGGATCTCGCAGAGAAACATCACAGGGAATTGGAAACTCGAAGCAATCCTGTCGCCATCGAAGAAGTCTTCGATTGAGAACTCAAGTTCCGTCCGCCGCTTTTTCAGGATCCGTTCAGATGGACGAAGCAAGCGAACCAGCCAAAACTTTCGAATTCTCTCCGCAACTTCCTCCCTTTGTGTCAGTTTACTTCTATCTATGAAAAACGCTCTACCACTTGTTTTCATTCTTCCGGCCGCGTTCGTTGGGTTGTTCTTCACCAGTTGCGCCGATAATCCGGCTGACAATGTCGACAAAGCAAAAGTCGAAGACGCATCTGATGATACCTCCAGTGAAGCTAAGCCCGCTGCTCCGGATTCGGCGGCAACAAAAGAGATGTTCATCTTCGCCGACTCCACCAAGATCGAATTTACAGGATCCAAAGTGACCGGCAGCCATAGCGGAGGTTTCACCAACTTTGTCGGAAAATTTGAAGTCGCCGGCGATGCCCTTGCTCCCAAAGGCAGGCACACCGTCACCATCGATATGGCCTCGGTCTACAGTGACAGCGAAAAACTGACCGCGCACCTCAAAGGTTCCGACTTCTTTGATGTGAAAAAGTATCCCACTGCCCGTTTCGATCTGAAGAAGGCGGTTTCTGTCTCTTATACACATCTCCGAGCCCACGAGACCGAGGCTGATCTCGT
>CAJXQE010000383.1 GCA_913058215.1 uncultured Verrucomicrobiales bacterium | reverse complement strand
AGATCAGCCTCGGTCTCGTGGGCTCGGAGATGTGTATAAGAGACAGGGTTTTTACGTAGCTCTTTCCAAACTCCAGCCGTGAGTTCCTCCTCACCGTCGTGGGTGCTACCGGCCAGGAAAATACGATTCCCCTCGGGAAATCCCGTGTCAGCGAGCCATTGACTGAGTTCCTCGATTTTTTCATTCGGCTTGTCAGCAGGGGACTCGTCAAATTTTACGCTGCCGGTAACTTCAATGTTTTCAGCTTTGATTCCAAGGCTGCTCCAACGGGCTACATCAGGAGAAAAAGGAACTGTCGCTTTATTGACGTGACTGAAAATCGGCTGGATCAAGGCTCGAAATTTCAGGTAACGTCGCTCCGAACGTGGGGAAAGTCGGGCGTTCGCCAAAATGATCGGAATGCCCCGCTTTTTCGCAGCATGAACCAAATTCGGCCAGACTTCTGCCTCCACCAGGATGAGGCGGGACGGGCGGATCATTCTGAGAACTGATGAAACAGTCCAGGGAAAGTCGACTGGATTGTGAATGACCGTGACATGGTCCAATTCCGCTTCAGCGGCGACGGTGAATCCGGTTGTGGTGGTGGTGCTCAGAACAATCTTCTGATTGGGCGAAATGCGGTGGATTGCGCGGATAATCTTCAGTGCGACAAAAATCTCACCAACACTCACGGCATGAATCCAATAATTATCTTCGCCGGATTCGATTGCACTTCTGACTTCTCTGGAGAAAAAGCCAAAGCGCTGTCGAAAATTCCGGGCGAGGCCACCGCGTTTGATCCCCTTGATGATGAAGGACGGAAACCCAAGGATAAGAGCGACCGGCAGCAAGAGATTGTAGATCAGATAGACGAGGATTTTCGGCATCAGGACAGCAGGATTGGGGAGAGAAAGGAAATGCGGGTGTCGCCGTAGGATTTTTCTCTGGGGATCGTCCAGAGTGGTGTTTCAGGAAGTGGGTTTCGCGTCGATGTTTCGAGAATGAGTGCACCGGTATCGCCGAGTAAAGAAGGCAACTTCGTGTGAGTCAGAAGATTTTCCAGTAAATCGGCACAGGACTCATCTTTTGCGTAAGGAGGATCGGCAAAGATTAGATCAAACTTTGATACCGGACCCTGCCCTTCGAGAAAGGGGATCACTTTTCTCTGAAGAATCTTTGCTCCGCTGAGTTTCGCTTTTTCCAAATTTCTGCGGATCGACTCGCAGGCATCGCGAGCCTCGTCCACAAAAACGGCGGAATTTGCACCGCGACTGAGACACTCAAGGCCCAGAGCGCCCGAGCCGGCAAAGAGATCAAGGACCGCGGCCTCAATGACTCTGTTTCCGAGCGAGGAAAACAGCGATTCTCTGACCCGGTCGGTGGTGGGACGGGTAATTTTTTTGGGGACGTGAATGGAAATGCCGCCCGCTGTGCCTGAAATGATTCGCATCTAAAAAATTCGCAGAAGAATAACCCAATGAAGTGTGGTCTCCACACGTAATTTAATGGTATTGTTGTCGGAAGAAAAATTGACCTGCCGACAGGACCTCCTCTTTTATTCCCCCAACACCCGTTTTTTCCTTTTCTGATGCGTCTGATTCGCCGGTTGTTTTTCCTTTTCTGCCTGATTGCTACCGGCTTGGTAGTGTGGGGAGGTGTTTATGCCCGCAAGGAAGGATTTACGAAAAGCTGGCGGAACACCATCGAGCGGGAGTTTGCGAGTCGAGGATACCATGTCGCGATCGGGAAAGTGACCCTCGGCGCTTTCCGCGGTCTGGTGGCGGAAGATGTGAAGTTCTTTCAGGATGAATCCCGGTCGCAGGAAGTTGCAGTCTTGGACGATGTCTATCTCGATGTGGACTTGAGCCGGATTTTGGACAAACAGCTGTCGATCAACACGCTGGATGTGCAGGATGCCAGCCTCTCTCTTCCGCTCGATCCCTCTGACCCTAAGAATAAGGCACGGCTCATCGTGACGAATCTATCGGGCCGAATTGTGGTGACCGAAAGCCTGATTGAAATTGTGCGCGCTGAAGCTGAGGTGTCAGGAATTTTGCTTTCGCTGAAGGGGACCCTGATTCGTCCGCCAAATGTGAAAGAGGAGGCGTCTGAAGGCGAGCTCGAAAAACGGCGGGAGAATTTGGCGAAGTTTTCCGAAAGGAGCGCCCAATTGCAGCAGGTTTTAAAATACGTCAATGAGTTCGAGTTTCCCGGCGAAAAGCCCACTCTCGACATCGAATTTCGCGGGGATCTCCGAGACATTGCCACGACGACCGCAACGGCTAAGCTTTCCACCTCCACCCTGAAGAAGAAGCGTCAGCCCTATGAGATTCAGTCCCTGCTTGGAGAAGTGATCTTTGATGGGCGATCCAACAGTATCGAGCTGAAGGAATTCGAGATGACGGACTCGCGAGGCACTTTGGACATTGATGCCTCGTGGGATCAGGAATTGAATCGGATCAATTTCAAAGTCGATTCCGGAGTGGATCTGGCGAATTTGATCGGGCTCTACAAGAAAGACAAAAGACTGAAAGAGGTTGTCTTTTTCGATTCACCCAAAATCACTGCGGAAGGATTCCTGAATCTCGACGACCTCGAGCAGGAGGGTGCATTCCAGTTTCCCGGCGAGGTACTTGGAGAAATCCACACAGAGAAATTTGTCAGTCGCGGAACCGTTTTTAACAGCCTCGATTTTGGATTCAGTCTTGCCGGGGAAAAAATGTATCTCAGGAATCTGCGGCTTGATCACAAGACTGGTGTGGCATTCTTGAATTTCAAATACGAGCCGGGTAAAGGGGATGAGACCGTAAAATACCAGATGGAGATCAAGCTTGATCCGCGGGCCTTCCGTCCGTTTTTTAACGAGAGAGGGCGGAAGTTTATTGATGCCTGGGATTTCAACGATCTTTCATCCGTCTATATCGCGGCACTCGGGCAGGGGCCTGAGTTGGATATTGGAAAATGGAAGAACGAGCAGGGTGTGATTGATATCCGAAATTTCCGACTGAACGGAGTGGAGTTTCAGCAGTTCGAAACAGAGGTGGAAACCGATCAACATTTTGTCTGGTTTCGAAATGTGAAAATGTCGAGAGAGGACGGCGATATTGTCGCTGAGTTGGCCCAAAGTGACATCAGGACCGGGCAGTGGGAGGTGAAAGGGGTCGTATCCAACACCGATCATATCGAGGGCGCGAAAGCATTCAGCCCGAAACTTTCGCAGTCGCTGAAGAAATACCAGATTTCGACTCCTCCGACGATCCGGCTTCACGGAACCATCGATGGCCGGCGTGTTGAGGAAGTGGGAGATTCGCCAAGGAAAAACAAGATCCATGTTTCGTTCGAAGGAAACTCGGATGCCCGGTTTGAATTCCTGGGGAAAACTCTAGCTCTTTCATCTCCAAGAGGAGAGATCGATATCGAAAACAGTCGGGTCTTTGTTAAGAATTTCTCGGCAGGTGTTTTTGGCGGAACGGTCAAACTTGATTACGATTCCAAGAATGTCCGCTCATCGCAGAAGCCTTACGAGACGAGGATCCAGGTGATCAATTTACCTTTCCACGAGATCACCAAATTGTATGGGGGCTATGACGCATCGAAAGGAACTCTCAACGCGGATTTCCGTTTTAGCGGAAATGCCGGGAGTATTACTTCGCTGAATGGTGATGGAACGGCCTCGCTCAGTGATGGTGATCTTTTTGGAATCCCTCTGATGGGACCTCTTTCCAAAATGATTAGGAAAAGTAATCCAAAGGTCGCGAAACCTGACTACACCGTAGTCACCGAGGCGACGGGAACGTTTCAAGTTCGCAAGGGAGTTGTTTCAACAGAGGATCTTGTGGCCTTGACCAGTGGCTTTAGAATCGGGGGGCGCGGAACGATCAGTTGCGTCGATCAGAGTGTCGATTTCGATGCGGTGGTGAATCTTCGAAGTGGCCCCGGAAGGCTTTTACTGACACCAGTGAGTGAATTGCTAACTTATAATTGTACGGGCACCATCACTGAACCGGTCTGGAAACCGAAGCACATTTCCAAAATGACAAAGCTACCGGGACAGATGCTCTCGGATGTTGCGAACATTCCCATGAAAGGTTTGCAGGGGATCGGAAAGAAACTGCTGGGTAGTGGCCAGAAGCTGTGGGGGACGCCTCCTCCAGAGGAGGAACTTGAAGTTAGAAGAGACGGGAATGAACCGGATACTCCTTCCCCGTCAGCCGGCACACCCGGTGGCGGGCCAAAGGGAAAGATTTCTCCCGCTCTGAATAATCTGGGGCGTCAGCTATTTAAAAAGAAAGAAACGATTGAGTAAGTTTTACTTTTTGTGAGGTGTTTTTCCTTGGCATCGGCGGTGCCGGGTACCAGACTTGGGGAACACCATGAGCATAATATTAGGAATCGTCGCGGGAGCGGTGGCTTGGTTCGTTGTTCGTTGTGTTCTTACCGGATTTTTCACGGTAGAACAGAATGAGCGGGCCGTGATCACCAGCTTTGGAAAAGCACAACGCATCAAAGGTCGGACCACGCTCGACCTGCCGATGGCGGAACATCTCACTGACGATCACAAGTCGCGATACAACTATCCGCAGTTGCGGGTTATCGGACCGGGCGGTCCGTATGTGAAGATGCCCTGGCAAAAGGTTCACAAGGTCAATGTGGCGATTATCACCGCCAGCGTTGCCTATGATCCGGAAGATCCGAGGGTCAACCACGAGGGCACGGTGCTCGAGGCCGTGACAAAAGATCAGCTCAATATCGGGGTGACCGGCCAGATTCGTTACAAGGTGAGTCAGGATAATCTCTACGCCTATCTCTTTGGAGTGAAGCATCCGGTGGCTCACATCATGGGGTATTTTGTCTCCATTCTTCGTGAACGTATCGCCAATTTCGAGGCACCGGAAGAGACCAGCAGCCTTCTCCCGGGCGATTTGGAAGAGGTTCTGGTGGACGATGATGCCCCTCAGATTGAAGGTATTTCTATCAATGATCTTCGAAAAAACCTGAACGAACTCAATCAGCAGATGGACACGGAGTGTTTCAGTTCACCGGCACGTTACGGGATCGAACTGGATGCCTCACTGATTACAGGAATCGATCCGCCACAGGAAATCGATTCAGCACTTGCCGCGATCAACACGGCTCACAACGAAGTCTCTGCCGACATCAGCCTGGCTCAGGCCGAAGCGGATCAGAAAATTGAACAGTCCAAACGCGCCGTTGAAATTCAGACGATGCGGGTTCAAGCCGAAGTCGAGCCCCTCGAGCGAGTCTCGAAGGAATTACTGACCTTGAAAGAAAACGGAGGTCCCGGTTCGCTCCGTTCCTATCTCAGAAACGTGAGACTACAGCTCTTCCGGAAAGCCGGACGCGTCATTTGCGAAACCAATTCCAACTCTAACCCCAACCAGCCTGCATCATGACCTTTATTACTGCTGCTGTAAGTACCTTTTTCGGCCTGCTCATTGGCCTGCCAATTCTCATCGGACTCTTCAAATTCTTCTGCTGGTTCACCACGGTTGATGAATGCCGATGCAAAGTCTTCGTCCTTTTCGGAAAAGTCATCGGAGTCATCGACACTCCCGGTCTTCATTTCATTCCGTTCAAAATCGGGATCGGTGTCCTTCTGGTCCGATTTTTCGGAAAAGTCTACACGCTCGATCTCCGTCTCGATCAACGCTACCTGCGAAGTCGTGCCGTCAATTCCGAAGAGGGAACACCGATGGGAATCGGGGTCTGGTACGAAATGCGGGTCAGTGATCCGGTGAAATACCTTTTCGAGAACACCGATCCGGAAGGCTCTCTTCGGGCAAACGTTACCAACACGACAGTGCGTTCGCTCAGTAACCTGCCGCTCGACGACATGATGCGTGACCGCCACCACATGAGTCGTGAAGTCCGCGCTGAGGTGACACCGAAATCGGAGAGCTGGGGCTACGCCCTCGGGTCCGTCTACATCCGGAAAGTACATTTCCGCGATCATGAAATGATTCACCAGATCGAGCAAAAGGTTGTGAACCGTCTGACTCAGGTCACGTCTGCGATTCGTCAGGCAGGGGACAACCAGGTCGACATCATCAAATCCAGAGCCGAGCGCGAAGCTTCGATCGAGTTTGCGAAGGCGCATGCAGTAAGACCGAGACTGGTTGGCGATGCCCTCCGCGAAATCGGAAAAGATCCCGAAGTGATCGATGCTCTTTTCGATGTGCTGGAAACCCAGGAGATGCTCAGTGGGGGGAATGATATTGTTCTGCTGCCACCGGGAGGATCCGGGAATTTGTTAGCCTCACTGGAAGCGACGGAGGATAAACCGAAAGGTCCTCCGCCGATTCAGCGTGGGTAGAGAAAAGAGGGAGGGAAAAACAATTCCAACAGAAAAGGGTAGGTAAGAGGAGCACCGGGCTCAGTATAGAGCAGGTGCAACAATTGCCTGCCTGCCCGCGCTCGCATTTTTGGAAACAGGAATGTCTGCGCTTTGAATAATGGGAATGGATGTTCGCGAATTCTGCAGTTAAATTCGTGAAGATCTTCCCCATTCGGGTTTAGCTTGCACCAAGAGGAGGAGGCTCCGAAAATTGGCCAATTTTTCTGTTTCCAATGGAACGGTTCATGCGTAACTCGCATCGCAATGATTCGAATCAGATTCTCACTTTCTCTCCTGGCCACTTTCGCAGTCCTTCCCTTGATGGCGGAAGAGCGGACCGAAGAGTCCTTTATCCCTAACTACGCGGTAGCATCCTCCTACTTCACGTGGAGCAGTGATGCCTGTCTCTTATACACATCTCCGAGCCCACGAGACCGAGGCTGATCT
>CAJXQE010000382.1 GCA_913058215.1 uncultured Verrucomicrobiales bacterium | reverse complement strand
CTGAAGAAGCTCCCGCCGCTGAAGAAGCTCCCGCCGCTGAAGAAGCTCCTGCCGCTGGAGAAGTTCCTGCTGAGGAAGCTCCTGCCGCTGGAGAAGTTCCTGCTGAGGAAGCTCCCGCCGAAGATGGTGATGCTGCTGAGGAAGAGGAACCGGTCGCCGCGAGTTCCGACGAAGACTAAGCGTTCTTTGTGGCCGAATCGGCCCGAATGTCTTATTTGACAAAACTTTTAATAATTACAGAATAACCGTTCTATTTATCTCGTAGTACCCACTCTTTTCGTATGCCCAGAAAGAATAACGCACCTGACCCATCGGCTGCCACCGACGATTCTGATGATCCCAAATCCGTGGATGAAAAGAAAGCGGAGGCGCTGAATCTCTGGGAGAAAGAAGAGAAGAAGGAGTCTGGAAAATCCAAACCTTCGAATCCTGAGGAAGGGTCGGTATACGGGCATCTGGGTAAACAGGACCCGGGTGACGTTGATGTCAGTGTGAACGCACCAGCGGTTACTAAGCCAAAAGCGAAACCTAAGGCGAAAAAGGCCGTTGATATCGGCGGTTTTGGAGACGAAGAAAAAGAGGATTCCGCAAGTGATAGTGATGAAGTAGTTGCTCCACCAGCAGATGGTGACGCTACTGAGGAGGTGGTGGAAGAGGAGCCGGATCCCGAAAAAATTATTCACATTAAGCCTCCCATCATCGTCAAGGAGTTGGCCGATGAAATGGGGATCAAACCGTTCAAGATCATCAAGGACTTGATGGCATTCGATGTGTTTGTGAATCCAAACCAATCGATTGAGCCGGATATCGCAGCACAGATTTGCGAACAGCATGGATTCGTCTTCGAACAAGAGAAGCGTGAAAAAGGGGCAGGAGTCCATAAGGTTGAAGAGGTTATTGAAGAGCCTGAGGTTCAGGTTCTGGCCGAAGTAGAGGACGATGAGCTGACGCTGCGCTCTCCGGTTGTGACCTTTATGGGCCACGTTGACCATGGGAAGACTTCATTGCTCGACGCCTATCGTGGATCTCGTGTTGTTTCAGGCGAAGCCGGGGGGATTACCCAGCACATTGGTGCTTATCAGGTAGTCCGGGACGGCAAGTCAGTGACATTCATTGATACTCCCGGTCACGCTGCGTTTTCTGAAATGCGTGCCCGTGGTGCTGATATCACAGACATCGTAGTTCTCGTCGTTGCTGCTGATGACGGCTTGATGCCCACAACTTTTGAGGCAATTGACCACTGTCGTGCTGCTGGTGTTACAATCATTATTGCGATCAATAAGATTGACCTTGCCAGGGCCGATCTTAACAAGGTGAAGGGTCAGTTGCAGGAGCACGATCTCGCTCCGGAGGACTGGGGTGGAAGCACGATTTGTGTTGAGGTTTCAGCGACAGAAGGCACCGGCCTTGATGACCTTTTTGAAATGATTTTTCTCCAGTCTGAAATTCTGGAGCTGAAGGCGAATTCGGCTGGACCTGCCCGTGCGGTGGTCATCGAAGCAAGAACGGAAGCAGGAAAAGGACCGACTGCCACTTTGGTGATGCAGACGGGAACTCTTGATGTTGGTGATGCATTCATCTGTGGCGACAGCTATGGAAAGGTGAAGGCTCTTTTAAATGATCAGGGGGAAAGGATCAAATCCGTTGGTCCTGCCGATCCGGTCGAAATCGTAGGATTCTCCAGTGTCCCGAATGTCGGTGACGAGCTGGTTGAAATGGACAATGAGCGTCATGCTAAGAAGCTCAGTGAGGAACGTTCAGACCAACGCCGCCGCGAAAAACTGCAGCCTCAGCAGAAGTCTGCTTTGGAAACGCTTTTCGCAAATATCGAGGAAGGCAAGCGCAATGCGCTGAAGTTGATCATCAAAGCGGATGTTCAAGGTTCGCTGCAGGCGATTGAAAAGACTTTGGTCGAAATCGATTCTGATAAAATTAAGGTCGATATTCTCCGACAGGGAGCAGGGCCAATTACGGAAGCCGATGTGCTTCTGGCAAGTGCGTCCGATGCAATCTTGATTGGTTTTAACACCAAAGTGGAGAGCAAGGCTCAATCCATCGTGAAACGCGAGGGTGTCCAGGTGAAGCTCTTTTCGATTATTTACGAGCTGATTGATCAGGTGAAAGAAGCCATGCTTGGTTTACTTGAGCCAGAGTCACGCGAGAAAATCATCGGTCACGCCAAAGTGCTGGAAGTCTTTAAGCTTTCTTCCGGAAGGGTTGCCGGCAGTAGCGTTACTGACGGTCGCATTGATCGTAAAGCCCGCGCTCGTGTCCTCCGCGATGGAGTTCCGATTTACGATGGTGGCCTTTCTACGCTGAGACGTTTCAAAGATGATGTGAAGGAAGTCAAAAACGGTCTCGAGTGCGGTATTCGTCTCGGGAAGTTCAATGACTACTCGAAGGATGATATTATCGAGTGTTACGAGCTTGAGAAACTTCCGAAGTCTTTGTGAGGTAGCGGGGCTGCCAATATTGGATCTTTGATTTTGGATATTGGTTGGCGGAGCGCTTGAAGTCCCGTTGACCAGAATCTAAAAAACCAGTATCTCCGAAGAACATGAGCCAACGACTTTCCAGAGTAAACGAACTCCTTAAGCGGGAAATTAGCGTTTGCCTGGAACATCATTTCGAATTTCCAGGTGTGTTGGTTACGGTTCACGCTGTGGATGTGTCGGTGGATTTCAAGAATGCGAATGTCTTTGTGGGCGTCATCGGTTCTCACGAAGAAACCCGGGCAGTGGTCAATAAACTGAACGGGAAAAGAGGGCAGATTCAAGGGAAGGTGATGAAACGTGTTACTCTTCGAAACACTCCTGTTCTTCATTTTAAAGTCGACGACTCCATTGAGCGGGGCGTAAAGCTTCTCGATATTCTCGACGACATCGGGGATGTGGATGTTCCCGAAGAAGAGAACTGATCCCCGGCTGACTCGGCTTAAGCTTGCACCGTCGGTGCGGGAATTCCTAAACCCTATTTTTCAAATTCAAATCCTCTGCGACCTTTTTACGGCAGAAATCCCCGGGCATTTCGCGTGATAAAGACTGTTGAATCGATATGAAGGCGGTATTCCAAGAGATCAGATCACTAATCGAGTCATCGCACCGTATCACGGTGATCAGTCATGACCGTCCTGATGGGGATGCAATCGGTTCGTCTGTCGGACTGGGCTTGCTCTTGGAGGGCCTGGGAAAGTCTGTTCAGATTATCAATGGCGATTCAGTTCCTGATTCACTGGTCTTTCTGCCGGAATCCGATAGAGTTCAGGGGCCTTCTGAGATCGTGAAATCTGACTTGGTGATCACGGTCGATGCTGCCGGCAGAGACAGGATTAGTTCGGCTGTTTGGAGTGAGATCGATGATTCGATACCGCTCATCAATATTGACCATCACGTCAGTAATCTCGAATACGGGGATATCAATCATGTCGATAGTGGGTCACCCGCTACAGGACAGATCATTTGCGAAATGGCAGATGCCCTCGGTTGGAAATTGACGAAGGATGTTGCCGAGAATTTGTATTCCGCCATCTCCACGGATACGGGAAGTTTTCGTTACCCGAACACAACCGCAGAGACTTATCGGATTGCTGCGAAATTGATCGATGCTGGAGCGAATGTGGGGCGTTTGAATCAGTTGCTCTACGAGAGCTATCCACAGCGCCGGGTGGAGGCAATACGGGATATGCTTCAGGACATGCAGATCCATTTCGAAGGTCGCTGCGCCAGTGTGATGCTGCCATTGAGCCTGACGGAATCCCTGGGTTTAAAACGGGGAGACACTGAGGGCGTTATCGATTTGATTCGTGAGATCGACACAGTCGTCGTGGCAATCTTTTTCGAAGAACTTCCCGATGGAAGGATCCGGGTCAGTTCACGCTCGAAATCTGAAGCCGTGAGTGTTGGAGACATTTGCGGAACGTTCGGGGGAGGTGGGCATACTCTCGCGGCGGGAGCGAGAATGAAGGGGCCGATCGAGGACGCAAAAGCAAAGTTTCTGGACGTGGTGAAATCTTATCTCGATCTTTAGACAGCGTTACGTTCATCTCCCGATATCCGATTTGAGTAGGCCTCCTCTGTTTTTTGTTCTGTTCTCTAGTCACCAATCCATTCGTTTCTATTGCAGCGGAAGGCGGATTCCGTAAGTGGACTTCGGTCAAGGGATACCAGTTTGAAGTTAAAACTCACAAACACGACGACGGTATCTTCGAAGGTGGCGATTTGGAGAGAATCGGGAAACAATTAGATTTGTGTAGTGCGCCTACGCCTTGCTTTTGACTTGTTCCCTCCGGCTTTTCCTGAGAGATTTAACTTTGAATGAAATCCATTCTCACATATCTCTCAGTAATACTATTTTTCCCGCTGTTTTCTCAGGCGATTGATTTCGATAAACATCCTTGGTTTTCCCGGGTGGTGGGGGAGTGGAATGGCGAAGGTGAAATGACAACTGCCCAGGGCGAGGTCTCGAAGTTGACCGAGAAATGGGAAGGTAAGGTCGATGATGGCGGAAGTTTTTCGGTCAAAGGAACCCGTGAGTGGAACAACGAGACATTCGAGTTTCGCTGGGTCTATCACTACAACCCGACGACTGAGTTGTTTGAAGTGGATTACTGGCAAACGGGAATGGAGGATGAGGATCTCAAATTTGAAGCTTCGGTTACGGATGATCAGGTGCAGATGAAGGCTGCTTTTGGGGATTCCGGTGGAGAATTGAAAGTGGTGAACATTTTTGTCGATGGCAATATCGAAGGCAAAGTGGAAATTCTTGACTCCCAGGGACAGGTTCAGTTAAGTGGTGAAGTCATCCATTCCAAATCCGAGTAAGCCTTTTAATCTCCGATGAAACGTCCACTATCGTTGCTGATTTGCCTCCTGGTGCCCTTTGTTTTATTGGTTATGGGGCTCTTCTTTGGTGCCGTCTATGGCTATCGGGAGATCCCACCTCTTTTTGAGGAGTCGGGGAGGGGCCTGGCCAATCCGAAGTTTGATGTGCATTTGCCAGAGGCAGGCAAGTACACCGTCTGGCTGAGTACCTACACCGTTTACGAAGGCACGGAATACGAGGCTGCGGAGTTGCTTCCATCAGGAGCAAGGGTGATGGCCTTCGATACTGAGACCAACAAGGAGCTTCCACTTTCCAGTTGGACATCGGCTTCAAAGAATCTGGGAAGAGAGACTTCGGTTTCGATTGGTAATTTCGAAACACTTCGGCCGGATACCACGGTCCAGATTCTGGCGGACGGTTTAAGGGAACCTCTCGTCTTGAGTGTTGCGTCGACCAAAGTCAGTAAGACCTTTCAGGTGATTTTTACTTTGGTGGCTATCCTCGTGATCAGCCTTCTCCTCGCGATTGTGTCATTGATCATTTTGCTTCATCGTCGGCAACGGCAGCTTCAATTGCAGCACGACCAAATCTGACTCACGATCGTGAAAACAGTTGTGGAAGCCGTGGCGGAGCGATCCATATTATCCCCATGAATTTGATTCGGAGATCTCTCTCTTTAGCCCTTATCTTTTCCGTTTTCGGATGTGTGCTTCCCAACGTTCTTGCTCAGAAGAATGCTGAGAAAGAAGAAGCGAAGGGAGCGAGCTTAGCGAACAAGATTGTCTCGATTCGAATCACCAACGATGACATCTCGACCGGAAGAGTCCTCAGGGATCTCGAGCGGCTCATTAAGCAGGCTGAAAAAGACGGGGCAAGCGCGATCATCTATGATCTGGATGTAAACGGCTCCTCTTCCCTGGATGCGGAAAAGAAGCTTCTGGAAATGTTGTCATCGGTGAAGCTGAAGACGGTCAGCTTCGTCAATTCCACTGCCACGGGTGTTGGCGCTCTTGTAGCGCTTAGCAGTCAGTCGATCTATATGACAGATTCCGCGATCATTGGTGGAGCCGGAGTGGCGGGGACCTCCTCTTCTTCGGATTCAAATGATGATGATGATGACGAGAAGAAAACTGAGGATCGGAATGTGACTCAGGAGGTTTCACTCCTGAAGGCCAGGGCGCGAAGTCTGGCGTCAAAGAACGGACACGATGTGGCAGTAGCGGAAGCCTTCGTCAAGGCGGAGGAAGACGTGAAAAAGGGGGATGCTTTGATTGCCGCAAAAGGAGCCGTTTTAACTCTCACGGCGGAAGAGGCGGTGACGATGTACGAAGGCAAAACGCTACTCGCGGAGAAAATTGTGGAGTCGGTGAAGGAAGTGATTGCCTCTGAGAAATTGAAGGGGGATCTAATTCAAACAACTCCCCGAAAGTATGGAGAGGAATCCAATCGCGATCGCCTTTCGAGGGACAAAACGACCAAGCCCAAAGGGGAAGGCTCTTTCGAAAGTGACGGCATTTTCGGAAGAAGAGACAGCGAGAATTTAAAAGACAAGATCGTAATTCTTGAGATTGGACAGGATGCTCTGGCAACAGGTGAGGCCCGCTTCGATTTTATGGATCGAATTTTGAAAAAGGCAGAACTTGATGGAGCTGAAGCTGTTATTCTGGATATCGATACTCCGGGTGGTTACGCCTGGTATACCCAGGGACTGGTTCTCGACAGCCTGGAGAGTCTTACTATTCCCACATACAGTTTTGTAAATACGAAGGCTGAGTCTGCCGGGGCAATTATCGCGGTTGGGACAGATCACATTTACATGCGCAGAGCAGCAACGATTGGCTCGGCATTGGTTGTCGGCGGTTCAGGGGAGGACCTCTCTTCTTCAATGGATGATAAAGTGACCCAGATGGTGATCGCGACGGTCAGAAATGTGGCTGTCTCTTATACACATCTCCGAGCCCACGAGACCGAGGCTGATCTCG
>CAJXQE010000381.1 GCA_913058215.1 uncultured Verrucomicrobiales bacterium | reverse complement strand
CTATCCTCTTCGTCGGCAGCGTCAGATGTGTATAAGAGACAGGTGCCAACGATCGCCTGGTTGGAGAACACAGCGATCCATCGCGGAGGCAGCAGTATGAGGTGCTGAAGCCGTGGCTCAATGGCGATGCGGGAGCCCTGTCACAGAGAGATGCCGCCGCCGAGTTGGGCGTTTCGGAGAACGTGCTTCGGGTGGCAATTCACCGTCTTCGAAAACGCTTCCGGGAAGCAGTGCGGGACGAGATAGCGCAAACGGTCGAAACTGCAGAAGAAATCAGCGCTGAACTGAACTACCTGATCGAGGTTTTGCACGCGGGAAGTTGAACGGGCATTGGAGGAGAAGATAGCGCTCGAAAATCATTTCGGGACGGGACGTCCTCGACCATTGTGAATCATACTGATTGTTATCACTCAGGAATCTGGTTCACCGCATATTCAGTACCTAGAAACCAAGTTGCCTGCCAGGTCCACGGGTCCTTCGCTTCGCCCACTGCGTGATCTGGAATAAAATCGGTAAGAAACCCAAATTTTTTACTGCCGTCGGTTTCGATTGGCCACTGAAGAAGATGGCCGCTCGACTCGGCGCGCCGACCTAACAGATAATTCAAATAATTGCTTATTCCCGCCTCTCGAACGGCTTCCACGCATCTCCGCGAACCTGGATCCAGACGGCCGTGCTGCTTCATCCACGCCGGTCCCATGTGCTCTAGCCACAACTTCTTTCGAAATCCCTTCAACTGCTTTCCACCTTCAGAAGCACACTCGTCATCCGGCCAAAAGGCAACGGCGATTTCTGAGTCGCGATAACCATTGAGACTCCGCTCGTTCAGATTGGCGCTACCAATGATTCCAAATTCGTCATCCACAATCATGGCCTTCGAATGCACATAGATCATATACCGACGTGCGGCGGCGACCCGCTCTGCGCGAGAGCCGCGGCCCGCATTATGGATTACTTGACTAATTTCCCAATTGCCGAGGCATTGAAACGAAAGGTAGTTGCGCCACGCACCACCGCACTCCTTGTAGAGTTCATTCACCATGTATTCCATGGTCACCCACTGAAGATAGCGAATGGGGTAAGACAAACGAGAACCCGGGTCGCCTTCGTTGTACATCGGGAGCACAATATAGACATGGAATTCCTCCGGCTTCCCTTTCCCGCGGATCGCCTTTTTGATACGACGAATGATCGCGTCAGCAACGACGTTCTCGACGCTATCACGGGATTCTCCGTAACTGGTATTATCCCAATTCGCACCTGAGCTAATCAGGAACTGTGATTCGATGTAAATGAAACGCTTCGCACCGGCGACCATTTCCAGATACGCATCCTGAATACTCCGCTCGAATCCTGATTTGAGCTTTTCACTCCAACAAAACTTCTTAAGAAGCGGCTTTGTCGGCTTTGTCTCGCACTTACGAATCGCAGCTGCCGTAGGAGGCCCCCAGCCCACTTTGTCCATTGAGCGGAGCACTTGAGCTTTCCAAGATCGGTTTCGCAATCGACGACCAGACTTTCCCAGGGAAGGTTGCGGCCCATCACGTTGAACGATGCTCATACCAGCCCTACTCCTCCCAGATAGCAACTGTTGATACGCCTCAAACACTCTCGCGTGTCCTGCAGCTGTATTGTCCCCGAGTGGAGACATACTGAAACGGGGGTAATACTGATTAGCGCACCATCTTGCTACAAATTCGTGTGCAAAATCCCAAGCCGCAGGCCCGATGAGTTGCGCATGGACATCATGCCAGGGTTCCCTCACAGCATGAGTATCGTGTCCAAACTCACCATTGTACCAATCCTCATACCTTCCCCGAAACGAAGACATCGCCGGATCTTCAATTTCGAACGGATGTTCCGGCCAATCGAATCGCCCTTTCGTGATATCAAGACCACCGAAGAAGACTTTCAAGATTCGCGCCCCCTCTTTCTCGCGAACATCAACGGGCGCATCACACACCACAAATTTCTGGTGATGGGAAAACGTATTGGAGGCCCCATACGGGCTGGCCCGCCACATTAAGTTAGACGGGAAATGTTCGGATCTTTCGGTCTGATTATTCTCGCGGCACCAGTTTCTCCAAATTTTTTGCAAAGTCTTATCTCCGTCGTTCGACTCCTGATCTCCGGTCATGACTCCCACCCCGGGCAGTTCCTTATGGCACCATGGCATTATTGCGATCGTCAGATCCGGGTTCGACTCCGCTTTCTCTAATAGGATCCGACCAATTGACTGTGAATTGCTTCCGCGCTGCAGAAAGAAGTCAGGATGAAACGACCACCCCGTTATGAAAACAAAAGATTCAGCCTCGTCGACCGCCGTTGAAATATCAGCAAACGCCCCCTTTTTTCCTTTGGAATCCTCACTGCCGTCGTTGTAAAATTCGATCCAGTTGTCGGCAGTTCCCCGGTAAGTGGCTTTCGACGCGGCCAGCACTTGATTTTGAGTTGTCTTAAACATGCTTTCGCCAGGTAGATACGACTGAAATTTGACCTCTGACATTATGGGGAACGCGAGGCAGAATCGACAGTGAAACGAACTTTCCCGCCCCGATCAATCATTTTCAGTGCGAAGGGGGTTCTTTATCAACAAATGTGGACATGAGCCATTATGAATAAGAGTTCACCCATGCCAGAAAATCTACAATCTTCACCCCGACGGATTCGCCGAAAGTGTGGTCGCCACCCAACAGAAAAATGAAACCCATTCTACGCCGTTCTTACGGCTTCAAGTGTTTTGAATTCTACCGCTTGCAGGCGATCGCGGAGTGTCGTCAAAAATAAGACCGTCCCGAATGGCTCTGCATTAAGCGATCCTAACATTCAAGTTCCAAGCCTTAGAGCTTTTACAAGTTCTGCTGCGGCAATGGATTGTAGCGGGAGATGCCAATCTTCCTTCTTTCGATGTGGTCTATGAGGTCAGTTAAAAATTCTTGATTTTAATCCATTTCCGGATCTTGGGGGCTAGTGTGTTTCCATTGATTCTGCGGAACACATAGATCTGGCGCGAAACATTAGCAGCCGATCTCATCACCAGGGCATTGGCAATCCAACTCTGCGAGTCCCTTGTGTCTTCATGAATCCGGTAAGCTACCGCGGCCCTGACCATATCGCCCCGTATTGGGACTTTCAGTTCATCCCGTTTCGCTCCGAAATGGTTGACGGCTGCCTCCAACATCGCTTCCTTGAACGATTTCGTTCCCCAAAACCATCCCCGTTTGACACGCTCACCGATGGTCTCCTCACCGACCGCTAGGCCCCCTTTTTCAGCCCTCTCTTCCAGCCCCGTTCAGGTGGCAAATACGCCATAGACTGCGTGAGCGGAAGTATCTTTCTCAGCTGGTCCGGGTTTCCCTGGCTGCAACCGATCGTCGTCCAATACCCAAAGGTAGAATTCCAAATAGCTGAGATCGTCCCTGTTCCTCAGTTTGTGTTGATCCAAAAGCTCTCGGGGATCGGGCAGGTTACTAGCATTCAATGAAGGCTGCCTCAGATTTCCGTGCCAAAAAATGTGTGCCCATCGAAGGCCTTTCTGCCTACAGTAAGAAACTCGACCCAAGCCCGTCGCGACTGAAATACTAACAAGAAAGAATAATGAATCGACCACAATCACTTCACTTAAAATCGATAAAAATAGACTGGGATAACCGATTTCGACTTTGTGCCCTTCTTCTGCTCCTGTTCCTTTCCCCCGTTCATTCTAAGGATGAAAAAACGGTAGAACTCCGCCCTAAAGACTCACATAGCAAAGCAGTCTCCGGTTGGATTGACGGCCGCCTCGAAGGTTTAGTCAAAGTCTATAAACATTTTCACGCTTACCCGGAGCTATCTTTCCAGGAGTTGAAGACTGCTACAATGATCGCAAAAGAGCTAGAAAAATGTGGCTTTGAGGTGACATCCGGCGTAGGCCGAACCGGTGTCGTTGCAGTACTCAAGAACGGGGACGGACCCACTCTGTTGATCCGCGGGGATATGGATGCCCTACCCATTATTGAAGAGACCGGGCTTGAGTATGCCAGTAAAGTAATTACGAAACAACCGGACGGTCCCGCCGTCGGCGCGATGCATGCCTGTGGACACGATGTGCATTGCACGATGCTATTTGGAGTTGGGCCATTGCTCGCCGATTTGAAAGATCAATGGAGCGGAACCGTAGTGCTGATTGCACAACCGGCCGAGGAAATCGGGCGGGGGTCGAAATTCATGATTAAAGATGGTCTGTTTGAGCGGTTTCCGAAGCCGGATATGTGCCTTTCCCTTCATGTCATGCACAGGCTGCCCATTGGTTCAGTCGGCCTCACTTCCGGGTGGGCTTTTGCGAATGTTGATTCGGTCGATATCACGATTTTCGGCAAAGGCGGTCACGGTGCCCGGCCTCACAGTTCGGTTGATCCGATCGTTACTGCGGCTCACGTCATCACCCAACTTCAGACGATTGTAAGCCGTCGTCTCGCCCCGATCGATCCCGGTGTGATTACGGTTGGTTCAATCCATGGAGGGACCAAACACAATATCATTCCCGATGAAGTCAAACTACAGCTTACCGTTCGGTCATATACCGACGAAGTTCGCAGAACTTTGCTGGACGGTATTCGTCAGGTGACTACGGATACCTGTCGCTCGTTCAAATGCCCAAAGGATCCGCTGGTAGTCGTCGATGAGGAGGAATTCACGCCGGCCTCTTACAACGACCCCGGCTTGACTGATTCGGCAACCGGGTTGTTTCGAAATCTCTTCGGCGAAGAGAACGTCTTTGAAATGCCAGCTACCATGGGAGGCGAAGACTTTGGCAGGTATGCCAAACACCTCGGTGTTCCCGGTCTTCAGTATCGGATCGGAACGGTAACCCGCGACAGATGGGAGGCCAGTGAACAACCAGGGGCCGATCCTCTTCCGTCGCTGCATTCATCAAAATTTTACCCGGTTCCGGAACCGACCGTAAAGATGGCTGTTGAATCAATGGCGAACCTCGCACTTTCGATCCTGCAGAAATAGATCAACGTGCTTAGGATGATATTTCGATTTTTTTTCTTTTCCCTTGTGGTGTTTGGGGCGGTTTCCCGGGCGAGCGACACCGCTAATATTCTACTGATTGTTTCGGAAGATAACGGCCCCGAACTGGGTTGCTATGGCGATCCCTATGCACGAACTCCGAACCTGGATCAACTCGCGAGTCAGGGAGTGCTATTCAAAAATGCTTTTGTGCCCTACTCGGTTTGTTCGCCGTCCCGGGCCTGTTTTTTGACGGGGCTCTATCCGCATCAAAACGGGCAGATCGGCCTGGCGACTCACAAGTTCGCGATGTATTCGAAGGACACGCCGAATTTCGCAACGCTTTTTAAAGAAGCCGGATACCGCACCGGGTTGATCGGAAAATTACACGTCAACCCCGAGTCGGCTTTCCCTTTCGATTTTCGGGCGATCAAGGGAGCCAATTTTGGGCGAAAAAACCCTGTGACTGACTATGCCGACCACGCAAAGGAATTCTGGAATGAACAAGCCAAGGGGCATCCCTGGTTTCTCTCAGTGAACTATCCCGACGCCCATTTGCCATTTCTTAAAAAGGTGAATGGTCGTCCTGACAAACCTCTCAATGCAGATGACGTCAAACCAATGCCGTGGGTCGGAGTGGATACTCCTCGACTTCGCAATGAGGTCGCCAATTATTACAACTGCATGGAGCGGCTCGACACCGGAGTCGGACTACTTCTCGACGCACTGGAAGAAAGTGGCGAGTCGGAGAACACGGTCGTTATTTACATCGGTGATCACGGGGCCCAGTTTCCCAGGGGAAAAGGAACCGTCTACGAAGGCGGGCTACGCGTACCGATGCTGATTCGCTGGCCTGGAGTCGCCCGGGCTGGATTGGTGCGTGAAGAGCTAGTGTCAACGGTAGATCTCCTCCCCACCGCCCTGGCCGCTGCAAATCCCGGGGAGACCCGGCGCGAGCTTAATTTACCGGGATACGATTTGCGGCCCCTTCTGGGGGGCGGCAAGCCGGAAACATGGAGACAATATGAATATGGGTTTACGACTGGTTCATTTCCCCGAGCCGTCTTTGTGCAACACTCAATTCGCGATGCCCGATACAAGTTAATCTCCAGTCCACTCCCCGGCACGACCAATCACGATGCTCGAACTTACCTCGATGAGACGCATCCACATTTCGTCGTTTCCGGGGCCACCTCAAAGGATCAGGAAATGGCAAGCCCGCAGACAAAGGCCGCGTGGGAACGTTGGGAAAAGCCTCCCCGCTACGAGTTGTATGATTTGGAAAGCGATCCATCGGAATGGAAAAACCTCGCTGATGATCCCAAGTTTTCCGAAATCAAAACACGCCTCACCAACGCATTAACCGAGTGGCAAACCCGCAGCGCCGATCCCTTTATCGATCCAGTTCGAGTCGAACGCTTTGTCGAGCATCAATTGGATTTCCGCGATCTCCGCTACAAATCGATCAAGGATTTCCGCTGGCCATATCTCGATGAATTTCCCGGGGTGCGGGAGAGCATGAAAAAATAAGAAAAGATCACTGCGATGTGGAGTTTCATTTGCGTAGATCAAAGGGGAAATGGCCCTTCCGAAAGATGCAAAAATTTTGGTGTTTCGTGCAATGCTTTGTTTGAGGGCCCGCTGGAACCCGCTACCGTTCACAAGTAAGTGATCAACAAATCCAAAACCGTATCAGCTCTTGCCGCCCTCGCGATAATCGGATTCGCCTTCAACTCGGCAACTGCGGAGTCCAAACCCCTGAAAGTCTACATCCTGGCTGGATAGTCCAATATCTGTCTCTTATACACATCTGACGCTGCCGACGAAGAGGATAGTGT
>CAJXQE010000380.1 GCA_913058215.1 uncultured Verrucomicrobiales bacterium | reverse complement strand
GAGATCAGCCTCGGTCTCGTGGGCTCGGAGATGTGTATAAGAGACAGGTATCGCTATTTGCATTTTGAAAATTTTGCGTGTGCTCCACTTCGTCTCCGGGCCCTGCCGGGGAGTCGTCCCTCCTCCCCTTGCCGGCCCCTCCGGCTCCGCTCCGCTTTTTTCTTCTCTTGAGCTCACACCCTAGCGAACTGCACTGAGGGCAACCCGGAAGCCCAGGGTGTTGTTGCGGCGGCCGGGCGAAACCCCGTAGCGAAGCGCGGAGCGCGCGCCGGCGGCGGGGCTAACCCAACAGCCGCCGCGGATGACGCGGAGGGAGCCCGAGCTACCACCAGCAGGATCCATCACACTGCTCGACGGGTAATCACCAGACCAGTCCTTACACCACTCCCACACGTTCCCATGCATGTCATAGAGCCCCCACGCGTTGGCTCGTTTTTGACCCACCGGATGCGTCGTCGATCCGCTGTTCAAATCATACCAAGCCATCTCATTCAGATCACCCGCATACGCCCCCGTGGTTCCCGCCCGGCACGCATACTCCCACTGCGCTTCCGTCGGCAAGGTCCACTTCCAATCCCCACCCAGCGGATGCACTTGGTTCAGTTTCTCGCAATATGCCACCGCATCCTCCCAGCTCACGGAATACATCGGGTGATCCGCCCCCAAAACTCTCACCTTCCTGGATGGAGGGCCTTTCGGCGGACTCGCCCCCATCACCCGCGTCCACTGCCCCTGCGTCGTCTCCGTCTTCCCCAGCCAAAATCCCTTTGTCAGCGTCACCCGGTGTTCCTTTTCGTTTTCGCGCCGATCGACTTCCGTAACCGGGCTCCCCATCACAAATCCCCCGGGTCGGGTGGGCGGGCACCAGATCAAGGTAATCCCTCCGTAGACCCGCTCTTCGCCAGCGCGGCTCCCTTCCAGACTCTCTTCTTCGAGGTATTGACCATCAGCCAGGGAGAGCCCCTCCCGCTTCAGACGGACCTCATTTCCGTTTTGCAACAAGATGACGACCTCTTCACCATCAATCTTGACGAGGGAACCTTCCAGGGTGCGGCCTCTCAAATCCGTCCACGTGCGAACTTCGGACGACAACACCGTGGCAGTGGTAAAAATTAGAAATAATCCGAGAAGCAAGGGATTTGCAAATTTCATGATGGTCCGAATTACCTGATTTTCGCGGTTCCGGCGATAGAGAGCCAAGCGTGACCGGGACCAAAAGCTCGACAAGCACCTCAGGCCGGTATTACTGCTAGTATACAAACAGATGATTATGAGTAAACCGATTTGCAAAAACATACTGCCATTCATTCCCCTCATTCTCGTGCTTGGTGTGATCGCTTGCCCGTCCATATCCTATGCTGCGGATAAGTCTCAGGGATCGCTGGTCATTGTGGGTGGCGGTGAGCAGACTGACGAAATCACTGATCGTTTTGTCGAGCTTGCCGGTGGAGCAGAGGCGAAGTTGGTGGTCATTCCCACGGCATCATCCGATGAAACGCTGCCGGAACCCAAGGCCTCTGCGATTACGGAACGATGGCGCGCCCGTGGAATCGAAAACACCGTTCTGCTGCATACGCGCGATCGTGACGAGGCGAATCGAAACGAATTTTCTGCACCACTGCGTGAGGCGACCGCAGTCTGGATCAGCGGTGGAGCTCAGACGCGACTCGCGTCGGCCTACGTCGGAACAAAGGTTCAAACAGAACTGCATGCCTTACTGAAGCGGGGCGGCGTGATTGGGGGGACCTCGGCGGGAGCTGCGATTCAATCGGGCGTGATGATCGAAAATGGCAATCCGGTTCCGAACATTGGACGTGGTCTCGACCTCTTGCCGAATGCCATCATCGATCAGCATTTCCTGGCGCGAAATCGGGGCAATCGATTAATCGAAGCGATCCGTCGGCACCCGAATCTCGTCGGTATCGGAATTGACGAAGCTACCGCTCTCGTGGTTCAGGGGAGTCGTGCTGAAGTCATTGGTGATTCGTATGTTGTCCTTGTTACGGCTGCGAAAGGCGATCAACCGACGGGAATTCTAACGATGCGAAAAGGCAAAAAAATCGATCTCAAAGAATTCGCGCCAAAACAAAAATCGAAACCAATCGAATGGGCGATTGTAGTTCACGGTGGAGCCGGCAGCGTTCGAGATGACGCTTCTGACGAGACAGTTCAAGCGTGGCGTAATGGTTTAAAGAAGGCTCTTGATCAAGGGAAATCGATCGTCGAAGAAGGCGGCACCAGTCTTGATGCTGTCGCGGCGACGATCCGTGTTCTGGAAGACAATCCCCTGTTCAATGCCGGAAAGGGAGCGGTCTTTAACAGTGCCGGAGAGCACGAGCTGGATGCGTCGATCATGGATGGCAAAACCATGGATGGTGGTGCGGTGGCGGGAGTTAGCACAGTCCGAAATCCGATTGGGCTTGCACGTCTTGTCATGGAGAAAACCCGTCACGTTCTCCTGTCAGGTCCCGGAGCCGAGCAGTTTGCGACTGAGCAAAAAGTGGAGCGGACTCCGAACGACTATTTTTCAACTGAGCGGCGTCGGGAGAGTTGGGAACGCGTGCGCGAAAAGGAGGCAAAAAAGCCAACCGTTCGATTGAGTCCTGCTCAAGCCTGGCAATACGGAACCGTTGGTTGTGTGGTTCTGGACACTCATGGCAATCTGGCTGCAGGAACTTCAACAGGCGGTCTGACCAACAAAAAGTTCGGCCGGATTGGCGACAGTCCGATATTGGGAGCTGGCACCTATGCGGACAATCAAACCTGTGGTGTGTCGGCGACCGGAATTGGTGAGCAGTTCATTCGACATTCGGTTACTGCTCAGATTTCACAGCTCATGAGGCATCGTGGCTGGACCTTGAAGCGATCGGCGGAATACGTTCTCAATGAGCAACTGAACAAAGGCGATGGCGGAGTCATCGCCATCGACCGGTTTGGAAAAATCGAGTGGGTTTACACCAGTCCCGGCATGTTCCGGGCGGCGGCTGATTCAGAAGGGCGATACGACATTCTGATCCGCGACGAGGAATCGAGTGATTAGAAAGTGAGTTAGATACGTAGGCGGGGGTCAGGCGACATTTCCAGACTGTTCGAATTGAATTCCAGAGGGCGTCAGGTGTCCGAAGGATTGAGGGACAGGCCCCGGGCAAGATTCTATCAAAAAATGTGGCCTGACACCAGAAATACATGAACACACTTTTACATTGAACATACCCTGCCAAGATCGGTAGACTCAGAAACCTTGGCAGCAAAAGAATGAATACTCACCACGCCATTCTCACCGCTATTGTCTTTGCGGTGGCGGGTCCCGTGATTGCCTGTTGCTCTCCGAATTTTGAAACGGAGGTTGCCCCACTGCTCATCAAACGCTGCGTGGAATGTCACCAGGGTCAGGACCCTTCCGGCGGGCTTTCTTTAACGTCCTTGAAAGGCTTCGCTGCGGGTGGGGATTCCGGCGATGCTATTGGCATCCATCTTCTGGAGCGCATCACAGACGGCGATATGCCACCTGGAAAACAGGGCAAATCTCAGGCGCTTCCGGATTCCGAAATCGCCATCCTTCGGCATTGGGTCGATGCAGGTGCCGATTGGCCGGCAGATCGCAAACTGGATTATTTCGAGCGAACCAACGATATCCGATCAGGTCGCGATTGGTGGTCACTGCAGCCGCTTGCTAAACCGGAAGTCCCGCGCCTCACTACCAGCGTGCAGCCGGTGAACCCAATCGATGCTTTTATTCAAAGTCGGCTTGAGGCCGAAGGTGTCCCTCCCGCCCCGCCTGCGGATCGCCGTACTTTGATTCGCCGGCTCTACTACGTCCTGATTGGTATCCCCCCATCCGAAGAAGAAGTCCTCGCATTTGAAAATGACACTTCGCCCGCCGCCTGGACAAGCCTCGTCGATCGCCTGCTCGACATGCCGCAATATGGAGAACGCCAGGCGCGACACTGGCTCGATTTAGCGCGCTACGCCGACACCAGCGGCTATGAGCGTGATCAGGAAAAAACCAATGCCTGGAAATACCGCGACTGGGTGGTCGGCGCTTTTAATTCTGATAAACCCTATGATCAATTTATCATCGAACAGCTCGCCGGTGATGAACTGCCGAATCGCGACGAAGCCTCAGTAATCGCTACCGGTTTTCTCTGCCTTGGCACCTGGAACGATGAACCGAACGATGCGAATGAATACCAATATGAACGGCTTGAGGATATGGTGCATACGACTTCTTCCGCCTTCATTGCCCTCACCGTAAAGTGTGCCCGCTGCCACGCCCACAAGTTCGACCCGGTCTCTCAGGAAGATTACTACCGCATGGCCTCCGCGTTCTGGGCCGGTCCACTCAGCAAGAGGGATCGGAAATGGCTGGGCAGCTCTACACCGGAAGAACTCGGCTATGATGACGTCCTGGGCTGGACCGATCTCAGTGCAAACCCGAAGCCTCTACACCTGCTCAAAGACGGCGAAGTTCATCTGCCTCAGGACGTGGTGAAACCCGCCTCCTTTTCCTTTATACCCAAACTGGAAGAAGACTTTTACCCACCTCCCGCAGAGGCAAAGTCCACCCACCGACGCCTCCAGTTAGCCCGCTGGATCGCCGACCCGGAAAACCCGCTTACCTTTCGTGTTTTCGTTAATCGACTTTGGCAACATGACTTCGGCAAAGCGATTGTGCGCACCCCGAATAATTTTGGATTTCTCGCCGACCCACCGACTCATCCAAAATTACTCGACTGGCTCGCCGCTGAGTTCAGTGAGCAGAATTATCGAATCAAGCCAATGCATCGGCTCATCCTCAACTCGCAAACCTGGCGGCAGGCTTCGATTCACGCCGATGAAAAAAACATCTCAATCCGCGACTCCGGCAACCGACTCTGGTGGAGGGCTGAACGCAGACGCCTCGATGCCGAAACCCTGCGCGACTCTCTGCTTTCGGCGAGCGGAGAGCTCGATTTAACCGTAGGGGGAGAAAGTTTCAAACCCTCGATAACTCCGGAAGCCCTTGAAGGCTTATCAAAGAAGTCTTCAGCGTGGCAAGCCTCGCCGCCCGCCGACCAAAAACGCCGCAGTCTCTATATGTATCTAAAACGCGGACTCCTCCCGCCAATGATGACCACCTTCGATCTCTCTGATCCTACCCAATCATGCGGCAAACGGGATATCACTGTAGTTCCGAACCAGGCGCTCGCGCTGATGAACAACCAGTTTGTAATCGAGCGCAGCCAACAATTAGCGTCCAGCATAACCCGGGCGACACCCAATGACCTGGAGGCACAAATCAAAACAGCCTGGGCGAAAGTTCTAATGCGCCAACCCACTTCCGGGGAACTCCAGCAGGGTCTTGCTCATGTTTCCACGCAGAGCATAACATTCAGCAAAACAAACTCGAGCGCGGCGACATCCGTCTCGGCACAGGCTGCACTCCTTATGCATCTGCGAGCTGATCAGGCGGTGGTAACCAAGGACACCCCACCCCGTGTTAAATCGATCCCCGATCTTTCCGGGCGTTCCCATTCAGCCAGCCAGACGGATTCCAATGCTCGCCCGGTTTTGAAAACTGATGGTTTTGGCGGGAAACCAACGGTGTTCTTTAATGGCAAGAATCAGTTTATGCACCTCAAGGCACAATTATTGCAAACGCCGCAATGCACCATTGTATGCGTAGTCAATGATCTCGGTAAGCCGGGACATCGCGAAGTGATCTCCAACTGGAGTGGCGCAGATGGAAATTCAACGAGCTCTCTGTTTCTCGGCCTAACCGCACAAAACACCGTTCGATTTACCAACAAATTTGGCCAGGCAGGCGATGTGACCAATCGCAATACCCCCTTCGTCTTCACGGCAGTAAACGGATCCGTGGAAGCTGCGGTCTTTCAAAACGGAAAACTACTGAACTCCGGCTCCAGCCTCGGCAGGCGCAGGCTGGACACTCCATGGGTGATCGGGCAACAAGGGAACATCAATGGCGAATTTTGGAAAGGGGGGATTGCTGAAATCAGAGTCTATGAGCGGGCCTTATCCGGGCCCGAACGGCACGAGGTCGAGAAACAGGTAGCCTCTCGATATCGCATCGCGCTTGAAATCGATAAACCACTTGAACCATCTGCCATGGACCTGGCGCTGGCCTCACTTTGCCAGGTATTAATGAACTCGAATGAATTTCTGTATATAGACTGAGTCGGCAAATGAATTTGAACTCACACTTCCCTTGCGGCCAAACCCGACGAGAATTCGTCTGGCAAATGGGCAGCGGTTTTGCCGGCCTGGCCCTGGCTGACCTTCTCGCCGGGGACGGTTTTAATCCTCTGGCGGCAAAGAAACCGCATTTCAAAGCCCGCGCAAAGTCCTGCATCTTTTTGATGATGAACGGCGCGCCATCGCAGGTGGATACTTTTGACTACAAACCGGCACTGGAAAAGTATGCCGGAAAGACTCTGCCTGAAGATAAAAAGTATATTAACTCCGGCGGGCGAAAAATCGGTTATCTGACTCCGGCCTGGCGCAAATTTCGCCCCGGTGGCGAGAGCGGACTCTTAGTTTCCGACTATTTTCCGAAGGTCCGGGAGCATGCCGATAAATTGTGCGTTCTAAACTCATGCCATACCGACAGTCATGCCCACGGTTCGGCGCTGGTCGCTATGAATACCGGAAAAACGCTGATCGGCCGGCCCTCTCTTGGCAGTTGGGCGGCCTATGGGCTCGGCAGTGCCAACGAAAGCCTGCCGGGGTATGTTGTCATGCTCGATAAACGCGGCGGCCCGATCAGTGGGCAACCCAACTGGGCAAGCGGCTTTATGCCCGGCACCTATTCAGGGACATTGTTCCGGCCCGTGGGCGATCCCATTCCTGTCTCTTATACACATCTCCGAGCCCACGAGACCGAGGCTGATCTC
>CAJXQE010000379.1 GCA_913058215.1 uncultured Verrucomicrobiales bacterium | reverse complement strand
CGTAAAAACCATCCCGACCTTTCCCTCGTAATCATACCGCGACATGCCGAGCGCGCCGAGTCCATCGTCGCCCAATTGAAAGCCAGGGGTATCGATTGCATTCAACGCTCAAAAACACTCGATAGGATTGATTCAAACACAGAAGAGGGTTCAATCGAAAACCGGGTCTGGATTTCTGATACCACGGGCGAGCTTCGGGCCTGGTTCTTTCTTTCAAGGGTCGTCATGATAGGAAAAAGCTTCACCGGCAAAGGGGGACAAAACCCTGTGGAACCGGTTCTGGCCGGGAAACCGGTCATCGTCGGACCGAATATGCAGAATTTTGCAGATGTCGTTAGTGACCTGGAAAATGCCAAGGGCATCAGTCGGGCTGAAGGCGAAACTGAACTTTTGGAAAAAATTTCATTCTTCCTCCAGAATCCCACCGAGGGAACAGAACAGGCGCAGCGTGGAATCGGCGCAATGGAAAGACATCTTGGAGCGGCAGACCGGACGGCTCATATCCTTCTTGAATTGTGATCATAATCTTCCAATCACTTACTGGACAGAGTTCCACGATTCATTCAGACTGCTGACCTTTACTCTCTCGAAATGCTTGGTTTTATAGATATTTTACAGGAATGGTGGCCGGTTCTTCTCGCCTACATTGTCGGGGCAACGCCTTTTGGGCTGCTGGTCGGAAAGATGAAGGGTATCGATATCCGCGAGCACGGCAGCGGGAATATCGGAGCAACCAATGTGGTCCGGACGCTGGGCAAACCAGTCGGATATTCGGTTCTCGCGCTCGATATTCTAAAGGGAATCGTTCCGGTCTTGATCGCAAAATTCGTGACCGACATGAGCCTGGTGCATATCGCCACTGCGATCGCCGCGATCCTCGGTCATAACTACACTTTCTGGCTGAAGTTCAAAGGTGGCAAAGGGATCGCAACTACCGCCGGAGCAATGGCTCCCATTCTCCCGATCGCACTGATCGCAGCAGTCCTCTCCTGGATCGTCCTCTTGAAGGTTACGCGATACGTTTCGATTGCCTCCATCGGTGCAGCGATAGCAATTCCGGTTACCTACGCCGTTTGCGCAGCCCTGAAAGGAATCTGGGATCTGCCGGTTCTGATTTTTGCTCTCATCATTTGTTTCCTCGCAATTTGGAAGCACCGGGCAAATATCAAGCGCCTCGTCGCAGGAGAAGAGTTGCGTTTCGGAGCGAAAGAAGATGAAAAAGATGACTGATCGGGTTCCCTTTTGTTATTCCCTACTATGATCGAAAAAGCTGCAGTAATCGGTGCCGGAAGTTGGGGCACTGCCATTTCCATCGCAATTGCCGACCGCGGTCTCGCGGTGACCACTTACGGAAAAGATCCTGATCTCATCGCAGGAATCAATCAGGATCATATCAATTCCAAATACCTGCCGGGAATTGAACTCCCTGAAAATATTCAAGGAACAACCGACCTCGCAGAGGCAGCGGATAACCCCGCCATCTTTCTCGTCGTTCCATCTCAAGTGACCCGGTCCGTGCTGGAACAACTCATGGAAGTCGGGGTTTCTAAGGACTCCATCATTGTGAGCTGCTCGAAAGGACTCGACCCCTCCTCCGGCAAGCTGATGCACCAGTTGATCGAAGAATGTTTGCCGGAAAATCCTGTGGCGGTGCTTTCCGGCCCCAGCCATGCCGAGGAGGTTGCGAAAAAACTTCCCGCCCTCGCGGTGATCGGAGCGGAGGACGAAGCCGTCGCTTCCCGGATTCAGGAAATCTTCACGCTCCCCTGGTTTCGAACCTACACCAGTGAAGACGTCATCGGAATTGAACTTGGGGGAGTGGTCAAAAATGTATTCGCCATCGCCGCGGGCGCCGTGGACGGACTTGGTCTCGGCGACAATACCAAGGCAGCGATGGTAACCCGCGGTTTGGCAGAGATGACGCGCCTCGGAACGGCACTGGGAGGGAAAGAAACTACTTTCCGTGGACTCAGTGGCATGGGGGATCTCATTGTCACCTGCTACAGTCAACACAGCCGGAACAACCGGGTCGGTCGGATGCTGGGTGAAGGAAAGACACTCGATGAAGCGATCGCGGCGATGAATCAGGTGGCGGAGGGAGTTCCCAATGCGAAAAACGCTTTCGAACTGGCCCGAAAACTGAACATTCGTACGCCGCTCATTGATCAGGCTTATGCCGTAATTTACGAAGACAAGCCTCCCGGACTTGCTTTGAAAGAATTGCTCGATCGTGACCCGCGGCCTGAAGCAGGTTGATAACTCCCCACCATGTCAGCACTCATTCGAACGTTTGCCATCCTCCTGCTTTTCGGTCCGTGGATTCCCCTTGAGGCCCAATCAAGGTGGACGACAAAAGATGGACAGGTTCAAACGGCCGATGCCATGGATTTCGATTTCGAATCCAAGGTTTTAATTCTGGAGAATCCGGAGACCGGCGCCCGATCACGGACCGAAACAACCAAGCTCGTAAGAAATGACCGGATCCGGCTGCTGTTTGAGCCGGCCTTTCATTCCGCATTGAATGGAAGAACACCCGAAATCAGCGCAGCGCGCCGGTATCTACTCTGTATTTTTGCCTTCACTCCCGCGATCCTTCTCTTCGCAGGTTTCTGGATAGCCGGCTGGCTCGTAGGAGGCAGCGCCAGCCCCATCCGGGCATTCTTCGGATTCCTTGGAGGCTGGGCTTGCGGCGTCCTTTTCATGTTTTTCTATTTCATGCTGTCCGCCCGCAACGGCGGAAGTAGCGGGATACTCTGGTTCGGCGCTGCCATTTCCTCGATCTTTGTCTCCGTCTTTGTTTCAGCAGTTTATAAATGCAAAACTCTAAAAGGGTTCGCGATCTTTTTTGCCCACCTTGCCGCAGCGATCTTTCTCACGACTATTCTCCTTTTCGTCTGTGAAAATTTTATTCCAAGTGAGTCTACCAATGACTTTTTAGATCGTAATTTGTTCGAGCCGGTCGGGTTGATCTCAGTGGAAGTTTCAGGAGATAATTTGTGAGAAGTGATCTCGATCGTCTTGCCGGAATGATGGAAGGAACCCTCGAAGTGCCTGAGTCCGAAGAAACCCGGGCTTCCTGCATTGGCGGAACTCCCGCAAGAGAACAAGTGGCCGCGCACAATTCTGATTTGTCCAAGTCCTGAAAATTCGGTATCCTTTCAAAAATCCTATGAACAATCCCGCATCACCTCCACCCATCGATCCTATTTCAACCGGTCCAAAGTGGCCGACGACCATCGGGATCATCGGCATAGTTCTGGGGATCGCCGGAATTCTAAATGTTCTTCTTCAATTGGTGGGTTTCATGTTCACGAAAACCCAGATGAATGCGCTGGTAGCTTCCGGAATAGCTCAGGAAGACGTTGATGCCTGGCTAGCCAAATTCCTGAAAGTCTCCTACATCTCGATGGCCATCATGACGGTCCTCGGAATCATCCTTTTGGTCGGCGCTATTTTTCTTCTCAAAAGAAAAAAGAAATCCGTCCCACTCTTAAAGATTTGGGCTCTGGGGAAAATCGTAGCAGCATTCGTCATCACCTTTCTAACCCGCCCCATCAGCCAGGAACAGATTGCCATGATGACGAGTTCGAACGATGCGTTTCAAGGAAATGGCGAGTCATTCAGCAAGATGATGGACACCATTATGGGAGCCTCTTTTATCTTAGGCCTCGTTTGGTTGTGCGCCCTTCCCATCTTCTTTCTGATCTGGTTCACGCGACGTAAGATCAAGCAGGACGTCGAAGATTTTTCCTGAAACCGGTCTGAGGGCGATGCGAGGTCGCCGCTTTGAGATACCGGGAAGCAGATACTTGTAAGCGGCGGATCTTTCGCAGGACTCCGCTACGACAAGCAATGGCAAGAGGAGATTACCAATCTTCTCTTTTGCAGCCAGGAGATTGAACTGCTCGCCCAACACTCGTGACAGATCACGCTCAGTGGAAACTCTCCGGAAGGAGAAGGGCGACCCAAGTCAAGCTTGAGCGGCACTGTCGCCCTGCGGCATAGGATTGGCCCGCAGGTTTTGGTTTGGTAAGCTTCACGCAGGCTCCTTCTCTACAATTGAGAAAAGGACCACACGCTCAGCAAACAAAGAAGCAAAGTATGACTACTCTTTGCCTTTTGCTTTGCCCTTTTCAGCCGGAGCATCGCCTTTACCCTTGCCTTTCGCAGCAGGAGCAGGAGCAGGCGCATCGCCTTTACCCTTGCCTTTCGCAGCAGGAGCAGCAGCATCGCCTTCGGCGGGTTTCGCTTCACCCTCTTTGCCGGCTTCACCTTCTTTTACTTCAGGCTTCGGCTCAGGTTTCTTTTCAATCTCCGGACGAACCGCATACTTTTTGAACTGGTCCGGCATGATGGAGTCCCCGAAGAATTTACTGAATGTGAAGGCAAGGCTTTGCATCTGACGAAGAGGCTGCTTGTTTTTCTCACTCGCAAGTTCCGGATCCGCCTGCTGAATCACCATTGCCGCACCCATTGACTGTTTTGCGAGAAACTCATTATTTGCGAAGGCGAGAGAAAAAGTGCGGTAGTAATCTTCCAGCGCTTTTTCTTTATCTCCGGCCGCATCGTAAACCTTGGCGCGCAGGAACGAAATCTGAACCAATTCACTGGTCGGCATGATCTGGAAATTGGGGGTTCTCAGAAGCTTTGCTTCACCAAGCACCGGCACCTGATATGCCTCCAGCGCGGTCTTTAGCTCGTCCATTTTCTTAGCTCCGTAAAGAGCCCACAGCTTTTGGAAAGTATGCGGCTTCTGATATGTCTCACCGAGTTTGGTCTCGATCGTCTTCGCAACCGGCGCATCAATCAGTATGGCCAGATCGGCATACTTCCCGGCCCTTTTCAAACTCTCCATCTGATAAAAGAGAGCTTCACTGGAGAAGTTCTGAGGAATCCCTAGAATCAATGCATAATTTCTGGCAACCGCACCAAATGCAGGAGCAGCAGCAGCGTAATCTCCAGCTTGAAACAGGGCGCGCGCATCGGCAAGAGCCTCGCTCCGATCATCAATTCGAATTGCTTTGTCGAGTCCTTCCCCGCGAATCGCAGAGTAAGCATACGGTTTGCCGCGTTGCCCCGGCACAGTGGAAAAGGTCACACCATTGTCATCAGACCCCTGAAGAAATCCCTGAGGATTCCCTCCCTGGACCAAGCCAAGGGTTGCCGGAGTTTCGCGAACCTGGGCTTCCAGATTTGAAATCGCCTGTGCCGCAACAATCAAAGCAAGCACCGTAGTAAAAATAGATTTTCTCATGAATAAATCAGTAAATTTGTTTTCGAACAGTAAGGTCTGGCCCGCAGTTCTTATTTATTCTCCTCTTCCAGGTCGGGAAGTCCCAGATCAAAGCGAACCTTGGTTTCCTCTTCAAGCGTAACCGCCAGATCCGTCTTCATCGTTGGCAAATCCCGACGTAACCTCCGCAGAGCACCCGAAGGCGTTTCTTCGTCTGTCCATTTCTGCCAGGTATAGAGAAACTTGGTACACAGGCTGTAGAGAGCAAGCTGACGTTTTCTCTTCAGGAGCTTCTCTTCTTCCGTTCCTGTCGGCATCGCATTGATATCATTCAAGCTGTTCGGAATGTATCGTTCCCAGGCTTGTGTCACCCAGTCCGGGAATTTTCCGTAGGTCGAAACGACAGAGAGATAGGCCGCATTCGCATTGAACGGATCTTTCAATTCATCGTGAGCAACCCCTAGCAAAAACCCGGCTTCAGCCCGACTCGCCAGATCCGCACCACGGAACCACTTCTTGTTCTCATTGATCGTCTTGAGCGCAGACACTGCGTCTTTCCACTCTCCGGCCTTCGAATAAAGACGTCCCAGATTCAGGAATGCGTCTGGCGTGAGAGGCCTTTTGGACATGGGGATATCTTTCTCATAGATATCAACCACACGACGGAATCTCTCCCGCGCCGATACCACCTTGGCGGCTTCCGGTGAACGCATTTCGATCTTGGCGATCTCCATCTCTGCCGGCGCTTTGAAAGCATCAGCCTCTTCGCCGGTCCGGCTTAGAAGTTCCTCGAAATAAGGGACCGCAAGGAATGGGTTATCCGTTTTGGTCAGATACAAACCGATCTGTTGCAGAGCGTAATTGGAAAGCTCGCGCTTCTCAAAGAGTCGCAATTCCTCGAAGACATCTGCAATGCGGGTCTCATAAGTTGCATACTCAGGAGAATTCTTCTCCAGGTCTTTCCTGGCCTGCTGCAAGACACTGACAACTTGAATCTTCAGCCAGGTCAGGAGCGCTTTGTTCGACGGATCCATCCCCGGGAAGTTATTCAGTGTCTCAATCGTCTTCTCAACATCGCGAATTCTCACGGAAGCTTCGGCATAAGAACCAATCGCCTGCCTCAACAAATCGATGTCCTGCTCCTGGCCGTCTTCCGGCTCTTTCGACAGCACGTTGATCATTTTCTCGACCTGAACAAGCCCCTCTTCACCACGCTCTACAGACTCAAGTGGTTCAAGTGAGAAAACAGAGATCTGAGGCTCCCAGTAAGTGCCTGAGTAGCCGCCTTTCACGAATTTGTCATAAAGAGCAAGACCCTCTTCAACTTTCTCATCAGTGTAATACAGGTCGGCTGCTTTCCAGATCGCTTCCGCCACGATCATTTTGAAATACTCTTCCTGCCCTTCCTGAGCATCCTTCTCAACAATCTGCCCCTTATCGATGGCCTGAAGATACGCTGCGAGAGATTTCTGAGTCAGCTCCGCCTTCTTCTCGTCTTCACCCTTTTCGGTAGCATCCGCCATCACAAGGTAGGCATCCCCTTCTACATTCAAAGTTCGAGGTAACTGAACGGATTCCGGTTTTTTCTCTTCCAACTTGTCGGAAGCGGCGACCGAAGCCGTGTAATCTTCCAGATTGTATCTAGCCTGTCTCTTATACACATCTCCGAGCCCACGAG
>CAJXQE010000378.1 GCA_913058215.1 uncultured Verrucomicrobiales bacterium | reverse complement strand
TCTCGTGGGCTCGGAGATGTGTATAAGAGACAGGAGTCGGAATCCCAGGCGTGTTGGTGAAGATCAATGAATCCGGGAGCTACCACGAGCCCTGTCGCGTCGATGGAATTCTTTCCAGAAATTTTCTCTTCACTGATCGAAAGAATTTTCCCGCCGGAAATGCCAACATTGCGCATCGCATCCAAACCGGACTCCGGATCCATGACCCGGCCGCCGAGCAGGACCAGATCAAACTCCTGCGATTGCGCTGACGCCGGAGCCGTCAGCAATAGCAAAGAAAGTGCAAATGATTGAACCCTGTTCATTCATCGATTGAACAGGGTTTGGTCGGAGCGGTCCAGCGCGGATTGACGGACTTGGACGTGCTTTGAAACGGGGAGTTAGAGTCTGCGCAGAAGTCTGCTCAGCTTTTTGTATTTCTTGAGAAGAGTGCGCAATTTCCTTTTGTCCTTCTTCCGCCGCGCCTTTTTTATCTGGCGTTTTAAAGCTTTCAGCTGGCGACGAATCTTCGCTTTTCGAGCAGCGTTTGGATCAGGAACCACAACATCGACCAGCCTCACCCATTGGCCCGGATCCGCCAGAGTATCGCCGACCATGGATTCGGCAAGGCCTTCAATTTCAAATTTCCCGAATGCGACATTGTCGATATTTTTGGCATAGGTATCTGCCACGGTTGTGCTGACCGTTACCGAGGAAAACCGAACGGTATCACCGGGATTCGGAAGGCTCCTCGTAATAGTTGCTTCCATACCGAGGGGGCCGTCGCCGGAGAGTTGGAGAAGCCCTCCGCTGCCCGTAGGCTGGATACCCGTCAAATCAGCAAAGCTGACTGCAGGAGCAAAGTCTTGAAAGGCATCGTTTGCAGCCGTTCCGTTTACTGTATGCATTTGAAACGTCAGAGTGAAATTTCCGGTGTATCCCGTGGGTCGCTTCACTTCGATTAATTTACCGGCAGGGGCTTTCCAGGTAATGGAAAGGGGGGTGTTGCTTGAAGCGCTGAAATCCCGGGTGATCGTTCCGAGCTCGGCGCCGGGAGTGGACAGAGTGGCAATGGCAAAATTCTGATAGGGCACATTTAACTCTTCACTGACTTCTCGGACGATATCGGTCGGCGATGTGTCTGTGCCGACCAGTTGAATCCACTGGCCGGGATTTGCCAGGGTGTCACCATTCATGGACGCAGCAGTGCCCTGAATCTGAAAGGTAGTAAAAGCAGCGTTGGAGATGTCTTGGGCGTACGAGGCGGGCACTGTCGTCGTTACTGTCATTGAAGTGAAGTCGACGGTGTCGCCCGGATTTGGAAGGTGTCCGTTAATTGTTGTTTCGATTCCGAGCGGAGCGCCCCCGGAAAGTTGAAGGAATCTCACGCCGATTGAAGGCTGGGTGCCAACGAGGTCAGCGAAACTAACGGTAGGAGCGAAGTCCTGAAATGCACCGCTTGCAGACGTTCCGTTCTCTGTTTGAATGCGAAACTGCAGAGAGAAATTTCCGGTGTATCCAGTGGGTCGTGTCACCCGGATGACTTTTCCCGGAGGTGCTTTCCAGGTGATGGTCAGGGGTTCATCGCCGAGGGCGCTGAAATCCCGGGTGATGGTGCCCATACTTCCACCCGGTGTTGCAAGAGTGGCAATCGCAGAATTCGCATCCGCTGAGTTGGATTCTTCGCTCAGTTCACGGGTGATGTCTGTATCGGCGAAGATACTTCCAAGAGGGAGTAACAGGCCGAGAAAGAGACCGATTACTTTCGCTCTTATGAGAAAGGAGGGTGCTTTAAACGGAAATTCAGTATTCATCGTGGCCTCAGATATAGTCTGAGTTTTTCGCTAGTGCCATCGGAAAATGTTTGTGTTTTCGAGATTGCGTATGGGATGGAGTTTGCAGAAAGGGGGGCTTTTGGCTAGCCTCTTTGACATGTCGATCTCCCTCCAAACCATCTTGAGTTTGTTACTTCTGATATCAACGCCCTGTTTTCTCCAGGCAGAACACGAGGGGAAAGTGCAAATCCTTCTCCTGGGAGACAGTACTACGGAGGGCAGTATTCCCCGTCTCCTCAAACCGGAGGGGCCGCATCTGGAACAAGTGATGGAGCATCTTCTGGCAGCTGATAAGTCTCTGCCGGCTTGTCAGGTGATCAATTCGAGCCAGAGCGGGGAAACCATACGTCGGCTTTTTTCATCGGGCCGCTATGACAAGAAAGGGGCGGATTTACCGGGGATTGATTATATTTTTATCCGCTACGGAATTAATGATCGGGCGAAACTGGATAATTTCCCGGTGACTTTTGTGAAGGACTTTCACGAAATGATTGCCCGGCTTCGGAAAGATCATCCCACTGCCCGCATCATTCCCATGACGGTGATTCCATTTTCCAACGAAGAGGCCAGCAAGGAAATCAATGATCTGATCCTGCAGGTAGCGCGCGATGAAAAGCTCGAGGTCTTCGATATTTATCCACGCTATGCGGCGGAGTTGAAGAAGGGGCACAACCATTTGAACTATCGGCGTTTTTCACTGGAGAGTGTTCCGGAAGAACATCACGAGTGGCTGAAGCCCTACATCATTTCCGATAAAGTGGTGGTGATGGGCAATGAGCTCGACGGAATTTTCGGACACCTTCCGGGATGGGCGTCCGACCGGCATCCGAATCTGGCCGGCTACAATGTGATCGCGGACGAAACGGTGAATTATCTGGCTCCAATTTTGCGGAAGCGCAGTCCGGTGAAACCGGCTGTCGCTGCGCCGGTCCCGGTCACTCAGTGAAGAACGCGGAGTCTTCTATTTAGAAAACTTGAAGGAATAGAGGTCGGCGTCTTTCAGTGCAAAACGGAGACGCACTGGTTTTCCGGCAAGGGAGGAAACATCGCTTCCGCTTTTCCATGAAACCACTCGCGCAATCTCATTGCCGATCTGTTCCTGTGAATCTTCGAGTGAATATCCGGGAATGGCTTTTCCTTCGGCGTCTTGAATTTCGAGACGAATTCCCCCGGCGGCGGATGTGGAAAAATTGATGGCGAGTTCTTTTCCATTGAATGTCAGAGAACGGGTGATCATTTCGCCGCCGGAAAAGTTCCCCTGGAGGGAGGAAAATCCATCGAGTCGCATGGAATAGCGGTGCAGATGAGCTGTGGTTTGGGCGTAGTCCTGATTTAAATAAACCGACATTTCAGTGGGACCGGTTTGGACCACATTGAGAGCAGGGTAGTTGGTTCGGGAAACCCAGTTGCGTGCTCCTATTCCGGGGCGAACGAAGCTGCTGAGAAAGGTTCGTTGATAAACGGAGCTGCCGGGGCGGGTGCTCATGAAAATAGCATCCGAGGTGTCTTTGAAATACCCGGGATTTACATCGATCGCTTTGGCCTGTTCATCAGTGAGGACCTGACGGCCTGGAATAAACCTCGCCGCGACTGAGAGATAAATGTGCGGGGCTCGGAAATACGGATGCGTTTGATTGGTATAGAGGTGTTCGATTGGTGCCTCCCCTTCGCGGTGACGGTATTCCATCAGCTCGGGCTCCGACCAATGAATAAAGTCATCGCTGGTCGTGCGACAGATTCTGCGGATCTTGTTCTGGAATACCCGGAAGAAACTGAGGTATTTCTTTTCAGATTCCGACCAGAAAGCCACGTTCTGAGAGTCAAAATAGTAGGGATACGGAACCATCGAACTGGGAATGACGGCTTCTTCGCTCAACTTTTTCCAGTTTTTTCCGTCGGCTGAGACCAGCGCGACCAGTCCGCTATCCTTGGTTCCACCCAGTGCCTTGAATCGCTCGGAAGCTGGAACTCCGGGACGGGTGTCCAGCATGGGACTGAAATTGTGAGTAATCGGGGCACTGTTCGCGAGGACTACATTGTTCTCTTTGGTTCCGTTGATTTCGTACTGCCCAAGATTTGGCTTGGTCCAGTTGATGCCGTCCTTTGATTCCGCGTAGCAATAGACTTCATCTTTGTCGCCGTCTTTGCCAGCTTCCGGATTGCCCCGGTAATAGAGTCGATAAATATCTCCGTCACGGATGACAGTGGCGTATCCGCAGAAGCGACCTTCCCAGGGCTTCTCGAAGGTCAGGACTGATCCTTCGTCCACGGGTTGGTGCATCACCAGATCTGCGTTTTTGAGAGATTCGATCAACTCGAGATCGACCATCAGTTCACGACGATCACCAATGGCAACAGGCTCCCCCCAGCTCATGGACGGAATGAAAAATGCAGCAGCGAGTAAAAGGAAGAATAAAAATTGTCTCATGGGTTCCTGCTTTTCTCGTCTTCTCCGCGAAAAAGGGAACCCGCGTAAACAGGGCAGGGTCAATTCCAGACGGGCCGTCGCTGGACAAAAAAACCGCAGCCTGAAAGCAGGCTGCGGAGAGATTTTCGGAGAAATTCCGAAGAGGGAAGATGGATTCCCGTTCCGACTAACGTCGGCTACGATTGCGGTTTCCACCACCGCCTCCTCCGCGTCTTTGACCGCCGCGATTTCCGCCGCCACCACCTCCTGAACGTCCGCGACCTCTACCGCCGCCGCCGCCACCTTGTTTTGGTGGTGGTTCGGTGGAATTGACTGCAGCTTCATGGTGAAGGTCGTGATCCACATCGCGTGGCACACCTTTTCCAAGCAGTTTCTCGATCTCACGAAGATAGGCGCGCTCTTCCGAACAGCAGAAAGAAACCGCTTTACCTTCAGCGCCGGCCCGGGCAGTTCGCCCGATTCGGTGAACATAAGTTTCGGCTTCCACGGGCAGATCGTAGTTCACGACGTGAGTGACATCGTCGACGTCGATTCCGCGAGCGGCGACATCGGTAGCTACGAGAACAGGGAAGCGTCCGCTTTTAAATCCATCGAGTGCTTTGGTGCGCGCAGCCTGGCTCTTATTTCCATGAATAGCCACGGCGCGGACTCCCATTTTATCGAGTTTTTCGACGACACGGTTCGCGACGTGCTTCATCTGGGTGAAGACGATCGCCTTGCCCATGTTTTTCGAACTGAGAACGTTGGCCAGCAGATCATTTTTGTCGTCTTTGCGGACAAACATGACTTTTTGGGCAATGCGATCCACTGTCGGTTTGTCGGGTTCAATGGTTATGCGAACCGGATTGCGAACCATGGTGCTGGAGAGCTTCACCATTTCGGGTGGCATCGTGGCCGAAAAGAAAAGCGTCTGGCGTTCGTCAGGAATTTCCTTGAGCACTTTTTTGATGTCGTGAATGAATCCCATGTCGAGCATGCGATCGACTTCATCAAGAATGAAAAAGCTCACTTCATCGAGGTAGCAGTATCCCTGATTCATCAGGTCGAGAAGCCGGCCGGGGGTTGCGACGAGAATGTCGACTCCCTGGTCCAAAGCCCGAACCTGCTTGTTCTGGTTCACGCCACCGAAAATGACGGTGTGCTTAAGTTGAAGGAATTTCCCGTAGGTTGCAATGCTGTCGCCGATTTGTGCGGCAAGCTCACGGGTCGGTGCAAGGATCAGCGCTCGAGGTGTGTTGTTTCGAGGCTTTTCCTTGAACTCAGAGAGCTTCTCAAGAAGAGGAAGCGTGAAGGCCGCGGTTTTTCCCGTGCCGGTCTGGGCACTGCCAAGAAGATCGCTCCCTTTCAAAAGGGGAGGGATTGATTGCTCCTGAATCGGAGAAGGTGTGGTGTATCCTGCCTCACGAACTGCGCGTTGCAATTCCGGCATCAATTCGTTGAAAGCTCCTTCGAGATTTTCAGAATTTTGGGTGTCTTGATTCGGGCGCACAGGCGCCTGATTTGTCATCGTTGTCATTTTAGTTCTTTTCGGGTCCGGGGTGTTGTAATCAGTCTAAGCCCGCCGGACGCATGGATAAGAAAGGGCCGCTATTAGATAAGCGGCGCATGGCTTGGAATTGAATTTCGCCAGCCAAAGGAGGTCTTCAGGGTTCGCAGTGAATATCTTTGCATCTGCCCTGAATGACCGATCATCGCCCCGAATCATGACATGCGCAAGTGCAGATCGGTATTTGCGCAATGGAGTGAAAAGACGGAATTGCTTGTTTTTTAACGAGTATTGGCTGTCACAATGGGGATCGACGGAACAAAAGAACTTGTGCAGGGTTACTAATCCCCCTATTTCCCTCAGGCACTAAACACACACACAAACTCTCTATGATCTCGCATCTTCTACGCGTTACCCTGGTTCTTTTGGTCTTCACCGGCATTGCCCGTTCGCAGTCCCTTCTTAACGCTCTTGATAACCCTCTCCTTACGGATCTCACCTCCAGTGCGGTCGACTCCGAAACCGGGGAGGCTCTCACCGGTTTTCAGTGGTCCGGCCAGACGGCTACTACTCATGATGGAACGGATGCCGCTTTTATCTACGGATTGAATCCGGGAATCACTTCGCGAATCCAGGCCACGGTTCAAGGGCCCGCCACGGTTTCATTCTGGTGGAAAGTAAACAGCCAAACCACGATTGAGCGGTTCGGGTTTTCCGCACCGGGGGCTTCTTTTTCCCAATACGGAGATCTTGACTGGCGCCAGTACACTGCAGAGTTGGACTGCGGGGAGCAGGATCTTACCTGGTATATGAATGTGCGGGAATTTGCGACCCCTGCTTTCAATGCTGCATATCTCGATGAAGTCGTTGTAACTCCTTATGTTCCGGTTCCTGCCTTGCAGTCCGGCCTCGATAACAATTCCATCGATATGTACAGTAAGGAATGGGGAGAGGAAGCAGCAGTAGGATATGTAAACGGTTCCCGTGTCTACAGTGGAGACGTTGACGAAGGATCCGGTTCGTCAATGCTCTTTGAATTGGACGGCCCGGTGGAAATTTCCTACGAATGGGGGATTGAAGCCGATCCGGAAGGTTCCAGCACAAGTGTATCGCTCAGGGTGAATAATTCCCGAACACGGGAATCTGTCTCTTATACACATCTGACGCTGCCGACGAAGAGGATAGTGTAGAT
>CAJXQE010000377.1 GCA_913058215.1 uncultured Verrucomicrobiales bacterium | reverse complement strand
TCTACACTATCCTCTTCGTCGGCAGCGTCAGATGTGTATAAGAGACAGCTGATAAGATCCCCGAAGCTTAGCGCTTCCTGGGAGTAGAAAGGAAAACCACTGTGATGCGGGCGCTTCTGCTTCCCTTCTCCATCGACAACACGGCATCCGCCGGCGATCATGTCCGCCTTCGACTCCCGGCAGGCGCGGCCGATCCGATGAAGAGAACCCGGCTCGAGAAGGTCGTCACTGCACAGCCAGTTTACCATCTCCCCCGTCGCTTTCGAAATTCCCTTGTTCAGCGCATTCGACTGTCCAGTGTCCGGCTCAATGATGAGCGTATCGATCCTGTCCCGATACCGTTCGAGGATGTCGACGCATCCATCAGTGGATGCACCGTCAACGACGATGTACTCGAGGTTCGGGTATTCCTGATCAAGGATCGAGAGAATACTCTCTTCGAGAAAATCTACCTGGTTGTAGCTCACCGTAACCACGGAGATCTTTGGCCAGCCGCCTTCAGGTTCGCCTTCCGGCTCCTCTGGAATTTCGATCCTGTTTTTCTCCCCATCCTCGCAACTGCGAATTGCGGGATACATCTTTTTTACCCACGGCAGGTCCTCTTTCCTTTCACAGACCACCGCCACTTCCTCCGTTCCCGAATACACTTCGTGCGAAGATGCCGCTATCACGCTCTGCGACCCACTGTCCCAGCGAATCATGGGGACCCTGAGGCCTGACCGCACTGACAAATCACCAAGTCCCGGAGCAAAACGGAGTACGGTGTCACCGGTCTCCCGGTGAATCTTCAAGAGAGAGTCCGGTAACCTGCTCTGCTTTCCCACATAAATTCCACCGGTCGTCCCGGAAGGCTGAACCTGCTTGCGATTGCGAATTTTTCGGCGAAGCCAGTTGCTCAGTCTGTTCTTCAGATTGGCAACACGGCTAACTGAAACAGCAGGCCCCGCCGGAGCTGGTGTTCCATCTGCCGGTTTCAAGCGCTCTTTCAAATCGATAGACAAACCGGAGCCAGCGCTCTCTTCCGGCGCGAGCGTCAAACCCTGCCCTTCGGTTTCGGGATCCGGAGCCAGTTCAAACGATTTGGAAGGAAGATCAGCAGCCTCAATCAGGGTATTTAACCCGGCCATCTCGTCATCAACAAGCGCGCGGTATCCATCGAGGCCGTAGCCTTCCTCGATAACTCCGGCGAGGACTTTTCCCCGGTAGGTAACATCAATCGTCTTCACTTGGGTAACTTGCTGGAGGTTTCACAAACATAATCGAAGAGCTTCCAGTCTTCATCCATCCGGGCATTTAACTTCTCCTCCAACTCTTTCGAAATGTTGGAGCGGGTCAGTTTTCGAGGGCTCTGGTTTGCGACGATTTTCTCAGGAGGCAACTTCCATCCCAGTTTTCGTGAAAGATGACTGATCAATTTATCCTGGCTGCCGAGATCCACCACAATCTCAAAATCGTTCTCAATGTTTTTCTTCGCGTTCTCGAAGGTGGAGTCATTCCCTCTTCCCGCCAGGAATCGACACTGCAGGTTCCCGCATTCCCCCTGTCGATACTGAGTAAAAAAATCTTCCGGCCCGAGATCTTTCATTTCCTCGTAGCAAACGTGTGTCGGAAAGGTCGTCACAAAATTGTAGAGTGAAATGAGGCGGTCGAGCGGATTTCTCACGACTGAAAATTGCACGGGTTTGGCTTCGCAAATCTCATCCTGTTTCCCGGTGACATCCGCATAAGCCTTGACGAGTTCCTCGTGATAGCCAAAAGGCCGGTGTGCTGAAACGGCCCTCAAACGGCCGATCTGCATGGGATCCTTATGAAGGTCGTTGAGCCTCGGGTGATGGTCGCGGTATCGCTTCCCGTAATTGAGAACCATGATGTTCTTCAGCGAAGTCCCCCCCGCCTTGGGAATGTGGACGAACACCGCGAGCGAACTCATCGCTTCATCAGAAAGAGGAAGATCCTCGTTCTTGAGATGCGCGTATCGCTGGTTCCCTTTGTAGTCTCCTTTAGGCGATTCCTTACTCATACTTTTCCTCCCATTTGAGCCAACCACGATTCACTGAACGGATCGGGAAACGATCCCAACTCCCGCTCCGTTTCGCCAACACAATCCCACACCTTGCACTTGGCAAGTAGATCAAGCCGGTCCTTACCACCAACAAAGGTCAGCTGCCCCTTCTCGTCACGGGAATCCCGATGCAATCCAGGCCACATTCTTTTGTCAGTAATTCGGCTATCAACACGATCGAACAGGTCCTCCCTGACAAAAAACGCGTTGATCCCGTTGGAACAGGTCCCGACAAATTCGTAGCCCTTCGCTTTCGCTTCACGGATCAGCGCCTGAATCGAAGATCCAAAACACAGTCCACTGTGATGCAGGTCGAATCGGGAAAACGCCGGATGATACGGAACCGTGATCTCGTGGACATCGCCAAAGATCGGATTGTATTCCATGCAGAGGATGGCGGCACGTGTGTTTGTGATTTCCTTCAACACCCAGTAATCATTGCCGTCGATATCTATCGATAGCAGACCAAGATCCCCTGACATCCCTTCTTCCTCCAGCAGGCCGTTGATGTTCTCTTTGGTTATGAACGCTTCCTTCGAAGTCAGATCCTGTCGCCAGTAGAGATGCTCTGTCCGGATCTGGTCCATGTGCTGCTTCGACCCGTCCATGATGAGCCCGCGCCAGTTCCGGTTCATCAGGAGAAAACGGGTATTGGCCTCGGTGTAATTTTCTACACCAAACTCCACAAAACTGTTCTGCTCCGGCTTCACCCAGTGAATCAGCCAGTCAATGATCCCGTCTTCCCCGAACTGGGAATAAGCTCGAAACTCAACGTCCCGCAGACTCTCGATCACCTCCCGCTGCTGATTCATTCCGCAGGCAATCTTGCCGAGCAGACACCGGTTTATTTCATCTATCCCTGACATATGACTATCCGTGCTTTCTCCCGGAACTCGAGGACGAAGACGCGCAAGCAGTCTCCCGGCCAATCTTCGACATTTTACAATTGCTTCCACCAGTCCTGATCGGTTTCGTAACCCATTTCAATAAGCAGATCCGTTCCGCCCATCTCGTGAAAAACTTCTCCGGCGGGCTTCGTCCACACCGACTGCCAGGAACTGCTGCCACGGTTCTTTGACCACTCAGCAAACAGGCTCATGTCCTCGTCTTTGATCACCCTTCCGAATCCCCATCCCTTATTGGCTGCAGACTTCGAGATTCGATCCTTTATCTCACCTGCTCTTCCATAGATACGACTGGCTTCTTTTTCGTCCAGATGCTGCATCTCCGGAATTCCCTGAAGCACCCGGTAAAACTCTTTGTGATCTTTAACCAGCTCTTCATATCGGACCAGGATATCTTTTTCGGATCGCATGTACTTCTTGATATTCCTGACGTAGTCGATCCACGAACCGAATCGATAGTCACTGTCAGTCCATTTAATGAAGTCAGAAAGCTGTTCTTTCCTTGAAAAATTGTGAACACTTTTTTGCAAGGTCATGTAGGCAAGACTGATAAGAGAGTCTCGACCATCCCTGATAGTGACCAGTTTATCGTCCTTTTCATATTCCGGTCGCATGCAGTGATCTTTCACCAGACGAACAACCGGCGAATACCCGGGACAGGATTCCTTCGAGAACCACGGCAGAGCTCCCTTCATCGCAGCGTATTGCTGACAGGGAGCCGCCATCACACACAAATTAGTTAGGAGAGTGACTCCACTGCGGGGATAACTGATCAGAAAGATCAATGACGAATTCGACACGGCTCTCTTTTTGAGGTCACGCCCGAGAAGAGTTCCCAGTTCCTCCGTCAGCGCAATCCGCTCCTTGTGAAGCGGCTTGGTCTCACTCGTCTCCAATGAATCGGAAAACTTTAGAAAGTAGGAATGATAGAGCAAGTTTGCCAGACTGGTTAATCTGGGCACGTCATGCCCCTTGGCTGGACGCTCCTTAATCTGCGCAGCAACATAAGCTATATAATCATCTGCGGTCGCAAATTTGTCTTTCATATTCTGAGAATCTCGTTTGTAGGTACCTTGTGCAAAAATTGGTTTACGTTCTGATTTTTCGCTTCCTTCACACGACTACGCCAGCCAAAAAAAATAGAACGCTCATTTTGTCATCACTTACGCGAAAAGACATTCCATTCACATAGTGAGAAGAACCTCATTAAAGAGGGGGAACCCCTCGGATCGCCGGTTTCTTTCGCAGTCTCCTTTAGGCGATTCCTTACTCATACTTTTCCTCCCATTTGAGCCAACCACGATTCACTGAACGGATCGGGAAACGATCCCAACTCCCGCTCCGTTTCGCCAACACAATCCCACACCTTGCACTTGGCAAGTAGATCAAGCCGGTCCTTACCACCAACAAAGGTCAGCTGCCCCTTCTCGTCACGGGAATCCCGATGCAATCCAGGCCACATTCTTTTGTCAGTAATTCGGCTATCAACACGATCGAACAGGTCCTCCCTGACAAAAAACGCGTTGATCCCGTTGGAACAGGTCCCGACAAATTCGTAGCCCTTCGCTTTCGCTTCACGGATCAGCGCCTGAATCGAAGATCCAAAACACAGTCCACTGTGATGCAGGTCGAATCGGGAAAACGCCGGATGATACGGAACCGTGATCTCGTGGACATCGCCAAAGATCGGATTGTATTCCATGCAGAGGATGGCGGCACGTGTGTTTGTGATTTCCTTCAACACCCAGTAATCATTGCCGTCGATATCTATCGATAGCAGACCAAGATCCCCTGACATCCCTTCTTCCTCCAGCAGGCCGTTGATGTTCTCTTTGGTTATGAACGCTTCCTTCGAAGTCAGATCCTGTCGCCAGTAGAGATGCTCTGTCCGGATCTGGTCCATGTGCTGCTTCGACCCGTCCATGATGAGCCCGCGCCAGTTCCGGTTCATCAGGAGAAAACGGGTATTGGCCTCGGTGTAATTTTCTACACCAAACTCCACAAAACTGTTCTGCTCCGGCTTCACCCAGTGAATCAGCCAGTCAATGATCCCGTCTTCCCCGAACTGGGAATAAGCTCGAAACTCAACGTCCCGCAGACTCTCGATCACCTCCCGCTGCTGATTCATTCCGCAGGCAATCTTGCCGAGCAGACACCGGTTTATTTCATCTATCCCTGACATATGACTATCCGTGCTTTCTCCCGGAACTCGAGGACGAAGACGCGCAAGCAGTCTCCCGGCCAATCTTCGACATTTTACAATTGCTTCCACCAGTCCTGATCGGTTTCGTAACCCATTTCAATAAGCAGATCCGTTCCGCCCATCTCGTGAAAAACTTCTCCGGCGGGCTTCGTCCACACCGACTGCCAGGAACTGCTGCCACGGTTCTTTGACCACTCAGCAAACAGACTCATGTCTTCGTCTTTGATTTCCTCCCCGAATCCCCACATCTTGTTTGCCGGGGATTTCTTGATCTTATCCTTAATCTCACCAGCCTTCTTGTAGATGGTCGATGCCTCCTTTTTCGAAACCCGGCTGAGCTCCGGGATCCGTTGCAGCACACGGAAAAACTCCTTGTCGTCTTTTACCAGTTCCTCGTAGCGAACCAGGGTATCCTCATCTTCGCGGAAGTATTTTTTGACCTGCCTCACATAATCGACCCAGGATCCAAACTCGTAATCTTTGTTGGTCCATTCGAGAAACTTCGGCAAATCTTCCACCCTCGAAAACTTGTGACGCCCTCTCTGGAAAGTCATGTAAGCGAGGCTCGTCATGGAATCCCGGCCGTCTCGAATGGTTGCCAGCTTGGTATCATGCTGATACTCAGAACGCATCGCATGATCCTTCACATACCGGACAAGGGGAGAATGCTCCGGATAGGCAGCCTTGGTGAACCACTGAATCCGCCCTTTCATGGCCGTATACTGGATCGAAGGTCCCGCATCGGTTAAAAGATTACTCAAGAGGGTGACGCCGCTTCTTGGGTAGCTAATCAGGAAAATCAACGACGACGACGACGGGGCCTTCGCATTAATGTCCCGCCCGAGGGCTTCACCCATCTTCTCGGTAAGTGCCATTCGGTTCCGATGAACATCTTTCCGCTTAGCTTCATCCGTCGCAGGGGAGAAGACAAGGCTATAGGAATGATAGAGAAGATCGACCATTCGCAGAATCTCTGCTTCGTCTCCCCCTTTCAGCAGGTCCTTCACCTGCGAGTCGACATATTCGACGATACCGTCAGCTGTAGCGAATTTATGACGCATAATTTTTGGTTGTTGGCGAAATTAAAAAGGTTAAAGCGTTACACCGCGACGAGATCGTCCTCGTCGAGATCCTCCTCATCGTGATCCCCGGCAGCGGTTAATTCGGGAAACTCTCCCCCGGGCTCTATCAAGCAAACAAGAGCCACCATCGACTTTCTCACCTGGAGAACGGATGACCATTTCAGCATGCAGATTCTCGCATTGATCGTGAGAAGGCGAATTGAAAAAACAAAAATCAGCAGCAGGACAGGGTCCAGACCTTCGAATACCCCTTTGACCACAAGAAAGAAAATAGAAAGCAGCACCACAGCCGAAAGGATAGCAGAGAGAAAAACAATTTTTCCCTCTCTTGATTTTCGACCCTGTTGATCCTTGGCCCGAATCCTGTCGAAATCATTATTCACGTAACTGCCCGCACCCTCACCGCTCCTCACTACCGAGGCAGCCGCAACGGACAACTGCTTCTTCGCCCTTCTGACCTCACCCAGGCTCACCGTCTCCTGATTCCCCACTCGCTTCCTGAGAAAGAGGAGCAGAATAAATCCTACCACCACAACAACAACTCCAATCCAGATGGAACAATAGGCAACGAATACCAAGAGCAAAAAAAGCAGGAAGCTCGTTGCGACAAAATCGGCACACCCAATCAAGCCCTTCGATGCCTGAGCAAACAGAATCGGGCCTGTCTCTTATACACATCTGACGCTGCCGACGAAGAGGATAGTGTAGAT
>CAJXQE010000376.1 GCA_913058215.1 uncultured Verrucomicrobiales bacterium | reverse complement strand
CGTTTATTCCGGCCCCGCGAACCCGTGGGCTTTATTCAATCGACTATATGGAAAAATCATCATCCCGCAGAAACTTCGTCAAAGGTGCCGGCGCAGCTGCTTTGGCTCTCAACTTTCAGGTGGTTCCGAGCCGAGTGTTCGGTGCCAACGAAAAAATCACTCTTGCCGGTATTGGAACCTCCGGTAAAGGCGCCAGCGATATCGCGAATTCGGCCGGAGCCGGATTTCAGGTGACTCACCTTTGCGACATTGTTGATTCCAGCAAATATCCCAACGTTGGAGGAGGCTGGGTAAAAACGCGTAAGGATTTCCCGGACGCAAAATTCTTTGATGACTGGCGCGAAATGATTGCCGCCGAAGGCGACAAAATCGATGCGGTTACGGTTTCCACTCCGGATCACGTTCACGCACATGCCTCGATGGCTGCGATGAACAAGGGCTGTCACATTTATTGTCAGAAGCCTCTGACTCACGGCATTTGGGAAGCACGCCAGATGGCAAACAAGGCTGCCGAAAAAGGAGTCATTACTCAGATGGGCAATCAGGCTCACGCGGAAGACCACATGCGTCGTTCAGTGGAACTGATTCGTGCCGGGATCATTGGTGACGTGACCGAAGTTCACGCCTGGACAAACCGTCCGATCTGGCCACAGGGAATTCCTGAGTGGCCCGAGGCGGAAGAGGCTCCCAAACACATCAACTGGGATCTCTGGATTGGACCGGCGCCTTATCGTGAATACTCTTCGAAGATTGCCCCTTTCAAATGGCGCGGCTATTGGGATTTCGGTACCGGTGCACTCGGCGACATGGCGTGTCACATCATGGACATGAGCTACTGGGCAGCAGATCTCGGTGCTCCTACAAGCGTGAGCGCGGTCAGTGCAGATGGACGCGGAGCGATGAGCGATCTTTCACCACCCACCTGGGCGACGATCAATTACGAGTTTCCCGGAAAAGACGGGAAGAAACCAATCAAATACACCTGGTATGACGGATACAAGGACGCAGTCTTCGATCCTAAAGATTGGCGCCTCATCAGCAGCATTGACGGAGGGAAAATCCGCGAGCGCAATCTTCCGCCGGAAGATATTCTCGAGGGAGCCGGCGGCGATGAGAAGAGCGGCTACGGCTGTATTATTGTCGGGACACGCGGCAAAATGTGGTTCAACCGCGGCAAGGACAATTGGTATGTGAAGCCCGGAAACGTTATGGATGGCTTCGATGCTCCAGCGCAGGAAATTCCACGTGCCCGTGACGAGGATCCGCACAAAGAGTTCTACGACTCCATCAAAGCAAACGATCCGAAATTGGCTCAGTCCGGTTTTCATCACAGCGGTAGCTTTACCGAAATGGTTCTGCTTGGGAATCTTGCCGTCCGTCTTAACAAGAAAGTGGAGTGGGATTCCAAGACTCTTTCTTCTCCGAACACACCGGAAGCAGCGAAGCTCATCAAGCGCGATTACCGCGAAGGGTGGGATCTTCCGTCCTGAACGGCGAAACACAATTTGTGAAACGAACGGGAGTCCTTGCGGGCTCCCGTTTTTTTGCGTCCCGACAAAGGCTTGCTTCACTGTTCAGGCTCGGGCACAATTTGCCACAATCTATGAAGGCCTCCTTTTTCCTTATTCCTGCTGCGTTGGTGTTTTCCGCTACGTCAGTTCTTGCTCAGACGACTGCCACCGAGGCAGATGAAAACATTTCACTCGAAGAGGTGGGAAAGGCATTTGATGCCGGTGACTTCAGTAAGGTTATCCAGCTGACGAAGCCAGCGACGGGTGTAAATCGTGAAGTGATGATGGACCGGGCTGGCGCTTTTCAGAGAAGGGGGGAGCAGCGATTTTTTGATTCTGACATCAAAGGGTCGATCAAGGATTTTGATGAATTCCTGAAGATCCTGCCGGACCGTGATCCTCATCATTGGCAACGGGGCCTTTCCTATTACTATGCAGGGGATTACCAAAAAGGAGTCGATCAGTTTGAGCGTCATCAGACTGTGAATACTCAGGACGTCGAGAATGCGGTCTGGCATTTTCTCTGCGTTGTTCGGACTCCGGAAGGGGATTTCAAGAAAGCGCAGGAGAAACTGATTCCGATTAAGGGTGACAGCCGGGTTCCGATGAAAGAGGTCCACGAACTTTTCGCCGGTCGGGGAACGGTAGAAGAGGTTCTCGCAGCAGCCGGTGGTCCGGTGGAGGAGGGGAAGAAGGTTTCGATGGAGGATCGTAATCACCTTTGCTACGCTCATCTTTATCTCGCCTTGTACTTCGAGGCAAAAGGCGAAGACGAAAAGGTGAAGGAACATATCGGTCTCGCTGCAGGGAAGTTTAAAATGGATCACTACATGGGGAAAACGGCTCAAGTCCACGCGAAACTGCGTGGCGTGAAAGTGGGAGAGTGAGGTGAACTCACAATTGAAATTGAGCGAAGGTTATTCGCTGGAGCTGCGTATCCTTTCGGTTCATCTCTTCTTCACTACTCTGTTTGTGGCGATGCCCTTTCACCTGCAGAATCTTTTTCCGGGGGGATTCGACACGAATCCGTTTCTGGAAAATGTCATTGGAACGGGAAAAGCTATTTGTGTATTTCCTACCTTTATTCTTGTGGGGCTCTTGGGTATAGACTTCGCTGGTCTTACTTCCAGTGTGCCGGGGTGTGTTATTTTCTGTATCCTCTTTGCTGGCATCCTGTTTATCAATTCGCTGTTCGTTTCCCGGATGATCGCCGTCCTCATTCGATGGATATTCGAAGAATGAAGAAGAAGCGTGGGCCTTGCCAGGTATAGCTCAAGTGAATTCCTCAGGATATCAGGAATCGAAGTTCGCGATAAATTGCTTGAACCTTAAGTAGTTATATCGATTTATTTCTTCATTTGTGTCGTCAAAGCGAGAGTTTTTCCGGTTCCCATTCGAAATTAATTGACACAAATATAAGAAATACCATAAAGTTAGAGGTATAGAGCGTGAGGGTATTCAGCATCTAATTGGAAAATGTTCCTATGCTGACTTCTAAAATCGCACCCCCCCCTGACGATGGAAAAGAACCAATATTATCTCACGAAAAGAATCTCTGAAACCGGTGGCTGTCTCATTTTTTCCGGCCACGATGGTCACCACGATCGGCCACTGACGATGATCCAGTTTCAATCACCGGATTCCGGAGACTGTGCTGAAGTCAGATCATTCCGCGAGCTGCAGAGAGTGAAGCACAGCAGTTCACTTCCGATCATTGAAATCATCAGTGAAGATGGAGTCCATCTGGTGGTGACTCCTCAGTTCAATGGATTGGATGTGGCAACCTGGTTCGAAACTCACGGTGAAACTAACCCGGAAACGGCTCTTCGGTTTGCGATGGAAATTCTGGAATGGACGACCGAATGGCACCGCACCAACGGGACATGGCCGTGGCTTAAGCCTGAACACGTCTGGGTGACGGAAACTGAATCCGGTGAGTTGGATCTAAAAATTGGAACGGTGATTTCGCCGGTTCCGGAGAAGGCTTCCCTCGATTCCATTCGAGATGTGTTGGGGCTTCTTCTTGATGAAGATGGTTGCTGGGGCCAGTTTGCCAATGGAGTCTTCGCCACATTCTTTTCAAGGACTTCAGAAGGTGGGCCGACCACCATTGAAGCAGCGATGAATTCGCTGGATTCCGGAGCTAAACCGGGAACGAAACCCGGAAACAGGTCCGCTCTTTTTGGAAGACTGCGGCTTCTGTGGAGCCATCGTGAGGATTCGAAAAAGGGACGAGACGCCGAAATTGATCCGTCTGAAGCGGCATTGAGTCGCTAGCTCCAGGGGCTCTCAGCTTCGCAAGGCTTCGATCTCGCGCTCGATATCAGCTGCGCTCACTTCGGTGCTGACAAAGGCACTTCCGGTTTCGCCGACAAGGACAAATCGGATTTCGCCGTCTTCGAATTTCTTGTCGCGCGCCATTGCGTCAGTGATCGTGGAAGTCTCTAGATCGTCGGCCAGCTTTGTCGGAAGGTCGTAAGCAAGAAGGCAGTTGATAATCCTCTGTGCAGCATCGGCGTCGAGACTCGCTTTTTGAACAGAAAGGCGAGTCGCTGCGACGAGGCCCAGGCTGATGGCTTCCCCGTGAAGAAACCGACCATAGCCTCCGGCGGCTTCGATGCCGTGACCGATGGTGTGGCCGAAATTTAGCAGGGCTCTCGTTCCTGAAGTCTCGCGCTCGTCCTCTTCGACAACGGCTGCTTTGATGGCAACGTTTCGGGAAACCAGCTGTATCAGATTCTCCCGGATCTTGGCGCGGTCTTCGACCAGGTCGAGAAGGGAAGCATCGCGAATCGCCGCATGTTTGATAATTTCGGCAAAGCCTTCGTTGAACTCGCGATCGGGGAGAGTGCTCAGAGTATCCACATCGGCAAAGACCAGACGTGGTTGGTGAAATGCTCCCAGTAAATTTTTTCCTTCAGGGGTGTTCACTCCGGTTTTTCCTCCGACGGAGCTATCCACCTGACTGACGATTGTCGTGGGGATTTGAATGCAGGGGATTCCCCGTTGGAAAATCGCAGCGGCGAACCCTGCGAGATCCCCGACAACGCCTCCTCCGAGAGCGACGAGAAACGATTTTCGATCAAGTCCGGCTTGGAGCATTTGACGACAAACATCGGTCGCGCATTCCATACTCTTGGACGCTTCACCGGCAGGAACTTCGATGATAACAGGCTCATATCCCACCGCCTTCAGGGAATCACAAACGGTCGAGGCATAGAGTGGGCCAACGTTGCTGTCAGTGACAATCGCGGCTTTGCTCCCGGTGATCCCGGCGCGTTGCTGAATCCATTCTCCCGCAGAAGAAATCAGTCCGGACCCTACTGCGACGAGATAATTATCGTTCTTCAGTTGGAGTGAGATTTCAGTGGGATTTCCTTCGGTCAGTGTGGGCATAAGCAGATGTGAAAATCTATAACATGAAATCGGCTTCAGGAAACCGGCAGATCATGAATTTCGAGAATGCGGTCTACGATGACAGTTGGTGAATCATCGGGAGCAAGGGGGATTCGAACAAACTGATCTTCCCGCTTAAACCAGGATTCCTGACGCTTGGCATAGCGCCGTGTATTTTGCCGAATCTGCTCAATGCAGGTCGCTTCGTCGATTTCTCCCGCAATGAACTGCCGAATCTCACGGAGTCCAATCGCTTTTTCCGCCGTGTCAGAGCACTCTCCAATCGAGCGGATTTCTTCGACAACACCTTCCTCAAACATCATTGAGGTTCTTTTGTTAATCCGATTGTAAAGGTCTTCACGATTCCGGTGAAGATAGACAGCCTTGATCTCAGGCGCATTTCGTTCCCAGCGGCTTTTCAATTCTGAAGCAGGTTCGCCGGCGAGGATACAAATTTCCAGATTCCGGGTAACGTATCGCCGGTTCTTAAGATTGGTTGTCGCTGCCCCTTCGGGATCGAGTTTCTGATACCAACTGACAATATCATCGAGGGAGAATGCCATCAGTTTTTCTCTCAAATCAGGATCTCCGGGAGGCGTTGGCGCCAAGCCGTGAGTGATGGCTTTTAGATATAATCCGCTTCCTCCGACTAAAAGCGGAAGCGCGTTCTCAGAAGTCTCGCTTATCGCCTTTTCTGCAAGTCTCGAGAAATTTGCGGCATCGCAATCTTCGGAAGCTGCTAGTGCACCGAAGAGAAGGTGGGGGGCAAGGGCCAGTTCCGCCGGTCCCGGAGCGGCGCTGAGAATTTCAATCCCGCGGTAGATTTGAAACGCGTCGGCATTGATAATTGCCACTGACTTCAGGCGACTCGCCAGTTCCAGAGCCACCGCCGTTTTCCCGCTGCCGGTGGGGCCGGCGAGGTAAAATGGTTCGAAGGGTGCTTGCGTCTTCATGGAAAATAAAAAGCCGGAGCAGTCATTGAAGACTACCCCGGCTTTTTTCTAAATGAGATTGGCCGAAAACGCAATCATGACACACTGGTCATGATTGTGAGTCATCCGGCTCTGAGTCATTGCTCTGCTCTTCATTCAAAGCGGAATCTGACTCATCGCGAGGTCCTTCACTTTGAGCACCGTTCATGTTGAGGCGGCGGCCTTTGAAGTCCTCATCATCGAGGACATCCATAGCGCGCTGAGCTTCTTCGATGGTTCCCATTTCAACAAATGCAAAACCTTTCGACTGCTGAGTTTGTGAGTTCGTCACAACTTCGGCGCTCTTCACATTACCGACACCGTTGAAGAGGACTTCAAGGTCATCTTCAACGACATCATAGCTGAGATTGCCTATGTAGAGACGGGGACCCGTGAGGGGATCCTTTTTCTTTTTCTCCCGTGGTTTGGGAGCGGCCACGGGTTTATTCTCAGCAGCAGGTTTCCTACTGTTGCGCGATCTTGGCGGACGCTTTTTCTTTTTCGGTTTCCCTAAGAGACCGAAGGTGATGACAGAGAGAAATTTCTGAAATCCAGTGAGTTTGGGCTCAGGTCTACGTCGACCGCTACTGCGATTACGATTGCTGTTCCGGTTGTTGGATTTTCCTCTGCTTTGATTTCCACCGCGATTGTTGCGGTTTCGATTCCTGTTCCTATTGCGGTTTTGGCCTCCGCCTGAGCGTTTGCCACCCTGGCGGTTTTGCTGACCGCTGTTGTTTGATTTGGTTTCCATTCTGCTTGGAAGATGGGTTGGTTGGGTCCGCGGAAAGCCGGAGCCCGGATGGATAGGCAGAGCCTGGATCCTCAGTGTTCGCGGACGGGGGATTAACCACCCGGTCGATCGCGATGCGTGATTCCACGCGGTAAAAAAGAGGATTTTCCGTCAGGCAGCTGGCAATAATCGGGGTCGGTCGCGATGCTGAAGTCTTGTCCTGGGACACTCCGCACATCTCCGTGAATGAAAAGGCATCTCTTTCTTCGAGACCCTCATTAATTTCCCCTGCACAGTCTGCTGATAGGTTCTGCAAGATGATTTCAAGCTGTCTCTTATACACATCTCCGAGCCCACGAGACCGAGGCTGATCTCG
>CAJXQE010000375.1 GCA_913058215.1 uncultured Verrucomicrobiales bacterium | reverse complement strand
GAGATCAGCCTCGGTCTCGTGGGCTCGGAGATGTGTATAAGAGACAGGGGCATAACTGACTTCCGGATCGTCTGCCATTTGGTCGCTCCTAATGCCATCGACGCTTCGCGGAATCCCATCGGAATCGCGCGAAGTGATTCCTCACAGGCAGTAATGATGACAGGTAGAATCATGACCGCGAGAGTGAATCCACCCGCCAGCATGCAGACACCCCAGCCCTGGAAAGCGAGATACTTGCCACTGCCGAACAATTCAAACGCGCGCCATCCTTCTTCCACCCGAAGGTCCGCTTCCCCGACGACGACCGGAACAAAAAGACAGAATAGCCCGAGGCCGAACAGTCCGAAGACGATGGAGGGAACTCCGGCCAGATTCATAATCGCGAGTCGGATCGCATCCATGAATTTCCCCTTCCCTCCATATTCGCTCAAGAAAATCGCGGTCGTCAGACCAATAAACAGGGCCACGACAATTGCGATTAAAGTCATCGAAATTGTTCCAACAAGAGGCCCGAGAATTCCGCCACCGGAATACGCATGAGATTGCTCATCGACAATTTCAATCCCCGGGTTGTCACTTTTAAAATCCGAGTAATCACTGAAATCCATCCGATATTCGGTGCCGTCGGAGGTTTCGAAAGTCATCAGAGTTTCCGGACTCTTGAGCAAAAAATCTGTGTTTACGAAGGGCGCTGATACTTTAAAAACCACAGGCGCTCCCTGGTAAATAATCTTTCCAAAGATGTAGAGGGCACATGCCAGAACCGCGTAGGTTCCCACTCCGAGAAGAATCGCAATCGCCCGCTCACGAAAATTCCGCCAATGCGCTTTCGTAGCGAACGGGTTTTTTCCGGAACGTTTTTTGTCTGATTTTCCCATGTATTTCCCGATGGCCAGTGACCTTTAAATTTTCTGAAATTTCTTGAGAACTTTTTGCGCTGAAAAATTCACCAAGAGGGAGATGACAAACAAAACCATCCCGATCATAAAAAGAGCCCGCCAATGGATGGAACCCTGATCCACTTCTCCCAGCTCCTGAGCAATAATTCCCGTCATGGTGTGAGCAGGCTGAGTCACCACTCCGATCCCCTCCGTGAAGTCCGGAATCTTGATCTTATTTCCAGCCACTAGCAGAACAACCATTGTCTCCCCGATCACCCTCCCGAATCCCAACAATATGGCAGCCACGATTCCCGAAAATGCGGTCGGGACAATCACGCGGAAAACGGTCTGCAATTTTGTGGCCCCCATTGCCAGCGAGTTTTCGGTCAGTGCTTTCGGAATATTATTTAATGCATCTTCTGCCAAAGTAAAAATGGTGGGCACTGCCATAAAAGCGAGCAGCAAACCTGCAGTCAGCATATTGAGGCGTTCGGACATCGGAAATCCGGGTATCCAGGACAACGCTTCGACCTGACTCAGATTTCGCAAGGACTCGCCCAGAACAAGGATACCGAAAAACCCGAGTACCACCGAGGGGATTGCCTGAATGAATTCGATCGCCGGCTTAACAATATTCTGCTCACGAACTGTGGCGATCTGGTTCACGTAAATGGCGGCGGCGATGGAGAATGGAACGGCAATCCCGAGGGCAATCGCAGAGATAAGAAGGGAACCCGTGAAAAGCGGTAGCATACCAAAGAAGTCGTGCCACGAGCTATTGGTTATCCAGTCTTTACCGCAGACAAAAGCCGTGATTGCCTTCCACCAGGGAAGAGGCTTTTCGTGATTCCAGTTCTCTATTGATTCGGAATTTTCGTCGACCACGTTTTCCAAGTCATCGTAGTAAGCCCGGGAAAAACCAAGATTCTCCTGTCCACTCTGCGTTTTCGGATTGTCCGGCAGAGAAGCCATCGCCGCTGCCATATCGCTTTCCAATTTTGGGATCAATTCCCTGTATTTCACCCTCGAATCGTAAAGCGGCTGGTTCAGTCTATCGTAATCAGGCTCTACGATGTTCACCGCTTCTGCCTGCGCAATTTTCGCGGCTTTTGCATCGGGGTCTTGTGTTTTCCCGGCACCCTCCAGTAAGGCATCCCTTCGACCGAAAGCGGTGGAAAACTTAACAATCTCACTGCGATTGTCGGAACCGACTTTCCGAAGTTCATTCAGGAAATCTTTAATCGGCCTCCCCGCATCCTGCATTTCTTTCACTGTCGATTTAAATTCCACCAAGGCCTCAGCTGCCTCAGCTTTTTTCTGTGAAGACGTGGATTTTAAATTCTCAATATAGGGGTGATCATCTTCCACCCCGGGCACTTCATGAAGTGTCGCTTCAGTCAGTTTTTCACGCATCTCCTTTTCAGGTCGTCCCTTATAATTCTCCTTCCAAATCTCATCATCAGCGAGAATTTCGGACATCCTCGAACGCAGTTGCCCCTGCTGCTTTTCAAGTTCGGCCTTTGCTTGATTCACTTCGGCGGAGAGAGCCGTCCGTCTGGCTTCATCCTCCTCGTCTTCCAGATCATCCTGTAGATCCTCGAGATCATCCGCCGCATCTTCCAGCTTTTCCCAGGGACGCTTCAGCTTATTCTCCACCGAGCTCTGTAAACCGCGAAAGGCAGTCAAGATTGTATCCTCCCCTTTTGAGGTTTCGTTCACCTCTGCGTAGTAAGCGATGTTCGCCTTACTGTAGACCTGGGAGTAGACATCGACCTCCTGCTTGATGTAGTCGACGTATTCCTGTCCGGCCTTCCGGTAAACTGTCAGCTCGTGGTGATGATCCGGGAAAAACAGGACAGCTTCCCGGGCCAGGAACAAACAAATCAATACGAGGATAATAATCGCCAGACTGGCATTCCCGTTAAAAAAATAACGGATAAAATCCTGAAGGCCCAGACCGAACAGTGAGATACCACGACGCTGAAAAATCCCGCCTCCGGTCGGGGAGGAGGGCGCATCTGCCGTCGGTTCCTGCTCTTTCATTTTCGTGTGTTTGCGATGCGTGTTAATCGCAATGCCGGAATTGAATTCGATCTACTCTCCCGGCAGATAATCACTTTAAACATCGGTTCCCCGAAAGGTCCTTCGTTAAAAAGAAACGATTCTGTAACCTAAATTCGGTGGATTCTAGACAGGAACACAAACTCGTCGAATGAAAATGTAAAAACCCGACGGGCTTGCCGCCGGGTATTCTCTGAATTTTTTTACAGAAATTGTAGAACAATCGAATTACTTCGCAGGAATGAATCCAACACGCTCAACAACCTCTGACGCTTTCGGGTCTTCGGTCGCCCATTTGAGGAATTTTTCTTCGGCCGGAGAGAGTGATCCTTTAATCGTGTAGTAGTGAAGACTACGTGCAATTGGGTACTCTTTGGCATATCTGGCTTTGAGCTTCACGCCCCCAACTTCGACAGCTTTGATGCCATCTTTCTCCGCATACGCGAGTCCGACATAGCCGATGCCATTTTCGTTCCCGGAAACCTCGGAAGCAATTTGCTCGTTGCCAGCCATCTTCTGAGTATCAGGTCCGTAATCCCGCTTCTTCATTGCCATTTCCTGAAAGGATTTGTAAGTCCCCGAGGAAGTGTTTCGGGTGTAGGCTGAGATCGGACCGGCTTTTCCGCCAACCTCACTCCAGTCCGTGATGTCTCCGGTGAAGATACCTTCGACCTGCTCAAGGGTGAGCTCTTCGACGCCATTCTTTTCGTTCACGATCACACCGATCATGTCATAGGCAGCAATCCATTCGACAATGTCCTGACCTTTGGCGGTAAATGAATCCTGCTCTGAGTCTTTAATGTTGCGGCTGGACATTCCGATCTCACCTGTCTCTTCAAGAAGTGAAGTAAAAGCAGTGGATGAACCTTCGGCGGAAATATCGAAGGATGCGTCGTTTCCTGTAGCTTTGTAGACCTCGGTAAGTTGAGGAACCATTTTTGCACCAAGGGTATCGGAACCTTTGATCACAATCTTATCCTGGGCATCCACAGTGCCAGCCATCAGAGTGGCGGCAGCGAAAAGGGCAGTGATTTTTTTCATTTCAGCGTGTTGTTTCTGAGTTTGGTATCTTTTTGTTGTATGCAGACCGGTGTTCCGATCTACAGCAGGATCACGGCGGTGAGCAATCGCCGCAATTCGGATCTCGTTCCAATCTTGTCACATTGAGAAATTCAACGGACGGGATCTGACAGTCTTGGATCGATCACCCAACCCCATTGGTTCGTAAGAACTTACGACTATTGAGAATCAGATATCACCGGTGCCCCGAGAGTGGGGAGAGAAGCCTCAGGTGCCGGAGCTGCGCTTGCTTCTCCCGCTTCCTCTTCAGAATCTTCCGCTTCTTCTTCGCCTTCCCCTTCCGGTGGCGATGGGCTTTCCCCGGGAACTCCTAAAAAATCAGTGATCAGCTTGACTGACGCCGGTGTCATTCCCAAAGAAGTTTGCATGGCTTCCTCCGCAAGCTCGAGTGGAATACTCATTATTTCCATTTCGGGAGCAAGCAGCGTTCCTGCTCCTTTTACTTCGATTCCTTTATCAATCAATCCGGACCGTGTCGCAAGCTCGCCTTCCACGTAGGCTTTTGATTGAAACTCCACCGCCTTATCCGCAAAATTGATCTGCGCTCCTGCCACGATTTGAGTTTGGTCACTTCGGGCATTGATGTCACTGGAAATCAAAACTCCTGACTCAATGATAAAACTCCCCAGCATAGCCGAACGGATCTGACGGGAAAATGCGGGAACAATTTCCCCGGTAAACATTTGGATTGGGCCCACGACAGGAAACCCGTTCAGCCTCGCATTCTCAATTTTTAAGTCGCCGTTTCCTTTCATGGTGGAAATTTCTTTCCCTCTTGAGCCCCTGAAATTCATCGACAGATCCCCTGTCATAAGCCGCTCGTCGATGCCGTAGAACTTCGCCACTTCTGCCAGAGGCATCCGGTCGACTTCAATCATCCCGTCCAGAAAAAATCCTTCCGGTTTGAACTCCACCGACCCGTTGACGAGAGAATCCCCTTCGAAAACTCTTATCTGAAAATCTTTGGTTTGCAGCTTCCGAGCTTCCAAAGTCAATTTCCCGCTGATATTACTCACTGGAATTTTCTTTTCGCCCGCGACAATATCGAATCCGTTCCAATGGCCGTAGTCAATCTCCAGAGAACTGTCAGCCGGCGTCGAAATCGGAACACTTCCCTTCAAAAGGATTCTCGGGTTGTCCCGAAATTCCAGCGTCCCCAGAGAAGATGCCATCTCAGGCGCAAGGCTTGCCAGCAACCCGAATACATCTGCCGTCGACTCCAGTGTAGCGATCTGAATTTGCTCTGACGTCCCATCAATGACGACATCACCATTGATGATCCCCCCACCCGTGCGGACGAAAAATCCGGGAAGTGTCAGAGATTCCCCTTCCAGATTAAAGTTGAAAGGAATGGCTGCTGATTCCAGAGACACCCCGCTCCAGGTAAAGTCTTTGCCATCAAGTCTCCCTGAAACTTTCATTTGCTCCGGTGCCGCCATGTCCAGAAAAAGGTCGACCTGCAGACGGGGAGCAGCCCCGCTTGCGGTGACATTGAACCACTCCTTCAGGGTCTCCAAAATTGCAGGATCAAATCCCGCGAGCGGGGAAGCGTTTCCTTCTACGGCTGCGACACCCTCTTCTATCTGCGAATCTGCAGCTGGAGTCCCCGTTTCCTCCCCTGCATTCGGCATCATGACTGTTCCAACCAACTCCAACTCCATTTCCCCGAGTTTGGTTCGCAGCGGATTCATTCGAATGCTGCCTTCATCAACATGAAGAATCCCGGTCAGATGGGGGAGTTCTGCCACAGCTTCACCCTTTTCGAAAAAGGAAGCCGTCGAACCTGCCAGATCGATTTGGGCAGATAAGGGACCGCGCCCCTGCTCTTTCGCTAAGGTAACTACATCTGTTGAAATGCCGACATTACTCAATTTGAAGCGCGGCTTTTCCCTGGCATCGGTTTCAAATAAGGTGAGTTCAGAAAATACGAGACCCCGGGGAAATTCATAATTCCACTCGCCGTAACTGAGGAACAATCCGCGGCTCTCAAGCTTCGCCATCAAGTCTTTCTGGAAATCTCCCGCGAAGCTGTCTTTCTTACTCCACGCAAAAATTCCGATGCCTACAACTGCAACCACCGCCAGAAGAGTGGCAAAGAAAAAGAGGGTCGCAAAAATTGTCCAACAGCCGGTTTTTTTCTTTACCGCCTTGGGCCGGTTCCCCTCTTTGGGTTTAGGCTCATCGTCGGAAAACCAGGGATCAATTTCCGCTCCCGCACTGACAAAATCTTCTTCGACGTCTTCGGCAAGAAAATCAGGCTTATCATCCTGAGCGACATCCTGGTCCGTTTCGTCCTCCGGCTTCTCTTTCTTTCGATTCTCTCTTTTTTTGTTCGCCGGAACAAGAGCAGGTGCCAATGCAGCCTTCAGAAAATCGGGCTTATCCTCGTCCTCTTCTTCCTTTTCATCGGAAGATTCAGTTTCAATCGCTGCACCAGGAGAAGCCTTCTTCAAAAATTCTGGAGTATTGTCTGTCTCCGGGGCCACCTGAGGTGAGGCCTCGATCGATTCAGAAAGAGCCGGAAGCTCCGGTTCGGATTCCTTTTCAGATTTTCCGCCATCAGGCTCAACTTCAGGATCTTCTTCTTTTTCGAGAACAGGAGGCTCGACCAATGGGTCTGCTCCGCCCTCGTCTCCGGAGGAATCACCGTCATCGATCTCCTTCGCTTTTGCCTCAGGTTTCGATTCTGCCGCTACATTCTCAATAGGACCTTTGGACGATGCGACTTCGTCCTCCGAAAGTTTATCCTTCTCCGGCACCGCAACAGCCGACTCATCTTTCCTCTCTTCTAATGCCCCGATTTCCTCGATCTTTTCATCAGCATCTTCCGACTCATCTTTTCCCTCCGATTTTTTCCGCCCCATTCCAGGCAGCCTCATCTGGAGTGAGGGATTCCCCTCCTTCTCTGATTCCGGTTTGAGAGCGACAGTAGCGGGCTTCAGGATAGCTGTCTCTTATACACATCTCCGAGCCCACGAGACCGAGGCTGATCT
>CAJXQE010000374.1 GCA_913058215.1 uncultured Verrucomicrobiales bacterium | reverse complement strand
AGATCAGCCTCGGTCTCGTGGGCTCGGAGATGTGTATAAGAGACAGGCTTGAAGTCTGTAAGTCCAGGCTTTGATCAGGAATACGAGGATGGAGTGAAAGAGGCAATGAGAGTTCTCAAGTTGTGGACAACCTGGTCTGAAGGATTGAGCGAGATTCATTTTTGGAATCAGGCGACCGTCAGGCCCTTTATTAATAAGGAAAAGGAAACTCTAGCCTTTGATCAGATTGCTTATGCTGCCTCTGAGCTCGGAGAAACGAAAGTGGTTTTGATCCCTCCCTTTCTCGTGAAATACGGAGCCGGAATGGTTAGGATTCAAGACGGTACCAAAAGTGTTGAGCCCTTCCAACTCGATCTCTGGCAAAAGGTAGAGCCCGGAACCCCTGCCTCAACATCTGCGATCCAACTGAGTGAGGCGATGAAACTGGTTCATGATTTGCACAATAAGATCCTCATCGGCGATGCATCCATTTGGATGATACACTATCTTAGCGAGAGACTTCTTCTTCATGAAATCGAAGCGAACTTTTTCGTCAAGGATTCGCCCGAGGTATTAACGAAGGCCATGGCGCGACTGCATCTGATGGTTGTGGCCAAGGGCACGAAGAAAGAGGAATTCTCCACATATTTCCCTCGGCTTTTTGTGTTCCCGCTTCCGGATGAAATAACGGAAGCTAAAGGTTTCCTGAACGAACTGGAGGAAGTGGACCCCCTGTCTCCCGATGTGCCAGAGCGTTTTCGGGTCGCTGCTGCAATGATTCTCTTCAAAGGCCTGATTACTGTGGCTCAAAATGAGAAGAAGGAGCAAATGCCGTTTCCCTTATTCAAGGAGGAAGGGATCTCTACGCCGGTGGGTGGTTTCGATCACGGGAGTTTTCTAGCTGCGGTTCGAAAAGTCTATCCCTCCTTCGACCAAGTAATGGAGGGGGCAAAGTCGACCATGATTGAGTCGATGCGTAAGAACTTCATCAGGAAGGATTCGAAGAAAGAAGATTCGGAGGCGTCGAAAGAGATGCTGCTTTCTTTCCCTGACAATTACACCACTGAAGTTGTTGATGAACTCACTCTCACTTTTCCTGAAGAAATCAGAGAGGCTGCTCTGATTGCGGGGAAAGAGTTTTCGGAGAAGATTACTCACGCGGACAAAATCCTGAGAGGTCGCTTCGCGAAAGATCTGAAACAGCCGGTGGCGTTTTCAGAGGAAGATGTTGAAGCGCTCAAGTCCTACGGGATCTCTTTCGAGGAAGAGATCCTTAAGTTTTGGAGTCTGCAAACGGCGGCGATGACCAATGGAGCCAGTTTTGTATTGAATCTGGCGAAGAGCCGCGAGGTGGAAATCTGGATGAGAAGCGATCTGCTTCGGCTACTCGGGGAGGGATATACTCATCCCAATTACGAGCGGGAAGGAGAAGATGATCTGAACTATAATTTCGGAATGACCCTCCCGAATTTCAAAGTCCATGGGGTTTCGATTGAGGATTTGATGGAGGCCTACAACGAAAAGCCAAGTCCACCACTTCCGGTGGGGGTGAAAGACGCAAATATCGCGAGCAAATCATTGGAAGATCAACTGAAGGCGATCCGGAAGGGCGATTTGTTGATTGAGAAGTTTTCAGAGGCCGCCGATACTTTAAGCCCGGAGGACTTTACCGGTTCGGAAACTAAGATCCTGACGGAACGCCAGATGTTCTTTCTGGTGATTCACGAGGTAATAGAAGGTGGCTTGATTGCCAAGACGATTGCGAGTCAGGATCGGCGATGGTTCTGTGACGGTCTGGCCAATCTGATTGCAATCCGGGAAAGTGATCGGCGTTTTGGAAAGGGAGCAGGGATGGGAATTTTCAATGAGCTATTTTCAGAAAAAGAATCCGAAAAATTTGCCGAGTTTGTGGATCTGGCAGGGTGGAAAGCGCTGGAGCGTCAGGATGAGAACGCCGCCGAAGTGGAGGGAGTTCAGGCTGCTTACTATTTTTATGCTACGAAGGCACTGTTGGAAGCGTGTGAAGGGAAAGATCAGAAGTTCATTCACGACTGGATCCAAAAGGTTCAGCAAACGAAATGGATTCGAACTAACAGTGACACAGTGGTTTATGCCTACAAGAAAATGACCGGAGACGATCTTTATTCCATTTTGAAGAAAGTCGTGCCGTCACAGACTGACCCCGCACCTTGATTTTCCGCCGGGATCCAGTTCCTTCATCTCATGCAACGAATCCTCTTCGCGATCCTCGCGCTTGTTTCTCTTCAGTCGGCGACAGCCGAAGAAAAACCCAATTTCATTTTCTTCATCACCGACGACATCGGGTGGAATGATATTGGCTGCTACGGAAATGATTTCGTAAAAACGCCGCATCTCGACGCCCTGGCGGCACGCGGGGTTCGCTTTGACAATGCAATGCTGACGATCAGTAGTTGCAGCCCTTCGCGGTGTTCCATCATCACGAGCCGCTATCCACACAATACTGGAGCACCGGAATTGCACACCTCTCTTCCGAAAGGGCAGTTCCCTTTTCCGATGGCGCTCAAGGAAGCAGGATATCACACGGTCTTGTCAGGAAAACACCACATGGGCAACACGGTGGACCCGGCTTTCCACAAGGTCTCGGGTGGCAAAGGTCCGGGCAAGTCGGACGACTGGGTGGATCTGCTCAAAGCCCGACCACAGGACAAACCGTTTTTTGCCTGGTTCGCCTCGACTGACGCGCATCGCGACTGGCAGATCGACGACAAAAATCATGTCTATGATCCGGCAGAAATCGAAGTGCCGGAATTTCTCTACGATGGCCCGAAGACACGTCAGGATCTTGCCGATTACTATCACGAAGTCAGCCGGACTGACACCGCCATGGGTGAACTCGTCGCTGAAGTAAAACGCCAGGGAATCGAAGACAATACCTACATCATTTACATGACGGACAACGGTCGGCCTTTTCCACGCTGCAAAACACGCCTGTATCTCAGCGGAATCAAAACGCCACTCATCGTAGCCTGCCCGGGAAAGATTGATCCATCGGTTTCAGAATCGCTCGTCAGCTCAATTGATATTGGGCCGACGATTCTTGATCTTGCCAAAGTGAATAAGAATCCGGCGATGCAGGGGGTGAGTTTCGTTCCTGTCTTGAAAGATCCGAATGTGTCGGTCCGTGAGGTCGCGTTTGCCGAGCAGAACTGGCATGTGTTTCAGGCTCATCAAAGAATGGTGCGTTCGGGCGATTTTCTCTATATCCGCAATGCCTTTCCCGATAAGATGGCCTTAAGCATGGAAAGCGATGCTTCTTTCCCGGCTGGAGAAGAGCTTTGGGCGAAACACAAGGCCGGTGAGTTGAATGAAAAACAGCAGGATGTTTTTCAGCAGCCCCGTCCCGAAGAAGAGCTTTACCAGGTCAGCGATGACCCTTTGCAGCTCAACAATCTCGCGGGGAAAAAAGAAATGCACGATCAATTGCATGTGATGCAACAGCTGCTGCACGATTGGAGCACTCAAACTGGTGATACCGTTCCGGAAAACCCAACAAAAGACAGGGTGACCGAAAAGGGGAAGAAGCGGGGGAGAGACAAGCATCTCGAAATGCCCGGGGACTCCAGAAATGCCACGGATATCAAAGAGTCGGGTCCGGTTCGATTGTTTTGAAAAAAGCCTTTGCGCAGGAGGGGATGTGGGCTTGAATGGGCGCTGATTATCATGGCAAAACGCGCAGTACTATTATTCGCAGGACAAGGAGCTCAATCCGTTGGGATGGGCCTGGATTTGTCCGAAAAATTCGATACGGCGCGTGATTTGTTTGCGAAAGCGGACGAGCAACTCGGGTTTTCCCTGACTGATGTCATGTTCGAGGGGCCAGCCGACCAGCTGACCCGAACTTCGTACTGCCAGCCAGCTTTGTATGCTCATGGTCTTGCCTGTCTTGCTGTGTTGAAAGAGCAGGTACCTGACCTGGAGATCGCAGGTGTTGCCGGTCTTTCTCTTGGGGAATTCACGGCTCATGCCGCCGCCGGAACTTTCGATTTCGAAACAGGTCTCGATCTCGTCGCGAAACGGGGCCGGTTTATGGAGGAAGCCGCCACTGCCACTGCTGGATCCATGGCTGCGATGATTGGCGGAGAAGAGGCCGATGTCCGCACCCTTGCCGAGCTGTGTGATATTGATGTCGCAAATTTCAATGCGCCGGGACAGGTCGTCGTGTCCGGAAGTAAAGAAGGCGTGACTAAGTCTGTGGCTCTGGCCAAGGAACACGGGATCAAAATAGCAAAAGAGCTCGATGTTGCGGGAGCCTATCATTCCCGACTCATGCAATCGGCTCAGGATAAACTTGCTGAAGAGCTGGAATCCATGGAAATCGGGACACCGGAAATTCCCGTTATTTGTAATGTCGAGGCGAAGCCAGTCTCTGATCCAGCTGAAATTCGCCGCACTCTCGAGGCTCAGGTTACGGGGTCGGTGTGTTGGAGCGACTCAGTGAAATCGTTCATCGGAGCCGGTGAAACCACATTTATTGAACTCGGCCCCGGCCGGGTTCTTGCCGGACTGATGAAGCGGATCGACAGGACGGTGACCACTTTGACCTTTGCGGATGTCGAAGGGCTGGAAAAAGTGGTCGAAGAGCTGAACGCGTAAAGGTTCGGTTCGCGGAAGATCACTCTGATTCTGCGCTTTTTGCGACTCTCGGTTTCGGTCCGTCCTTTTTCTCCAGGCTCAGACGAAAGACATCCATTACCGCTTTGACCCGGGCGAAGTATTCGCGGATCCGAACTCTTTTCGAGTCGTCAAAATCGACGGACTTGCTTCGCAAGGCCAGGGCATTGAGCCCGAGGCGGTCGGCAATGAAAAGTGCCCGGGCCACATGGAAATCGTCTGATATGATGATGATATCTTTGTATCCGAATTCGGAGGCTGCCCGGGAAACTGAATTGATGGTGCGGCTGCCTTCGTTGTCGGTGGAATATTTTGATTCCGGCACACCCAGTTCTTTCAGCTTCGCAGCCATGTCCCGGGTTTCGTCGTAGTATTGGGAGTCGCGGTACCCACTCAGCAGGAGATGATCGACTTTCCCGGATTCCAGCAACTTCGCAGCAGCAGTGACCCGGTTCACAAAATGTTGATTCGGTGTGTTAGGTGCCACCTTTTTCGACGTCCCAAGGACGAGGCCAATGGGCCTGCTTTGAATCGCGTCCACTGAATCAAAGATCCGACCCTGTGTCGAAACGGTGATCCACAGGTTGCAGCCCAAGACCAAAACGACCAACAACAACAAGGGAAGTTTGATGATCCAGAAAAAGATGGAGAGCTTGCGTTTGCGCGCCATGGTGGAGTGTTCCAAAGTCGGACCGCTCGAGCGATACGCGGTCGATTTATATTTCCATAATTTTCAAGCTTGTAAACGAATATTGCCCTCATGAAGACTGTCCTTCGGGTCTTTTCCTATCTGAAACGCTATCCCGGACTGGCGATTGCTCAGCTGGCCTGCGCCATGCTCATGACCATCCTCGCGCCGGTCTTTGCCCAGGCAGTGAAGGTGGTGATTGATGAAGTGATACCGTCGAAAGATCTCGATAGGCTGTGGCTGTGGGTTTCCCTTTCCGCCGGTGCCTTTTTGCTCACGAATTTGTTCAACAGTCTTCGTATTATTTTGAACAACACTTTCGAGCAAAAGGTGATTTTTGATATTCGCTCGGATTTGTATGCAAAAATTCAACGCCTTCCCATGCGCTGGTTCGACAACAAGCGCACCGGGGACATCATGACCCGGGTTACTGAGGATGTTCAAGCCGTCGAGCGAGTTCTCATTGATGGGATCGAAGGCGGGGTTGTGGCGCTCCTGCAGATGCTGGTGATTGGAGGGTGGATGATGTTCCACTCGGTTCAACTGGGTGTTGTCGCATTGACACCGATTCCTTTGTTGGCGATAGGAGCCTGGCTCTACACCAAATCTGCTCCGGATCGCCATCGCCGTGTCCGTCGAACGACCAGCTCGATGAATTCACTGCTTCACGATAATCTGGACGGAATCCAACAGATTAAGGCATTCACTCGCGAAGAATCGGAGCTTGGCCGCTTCAATAATAGCAGCAACAAAGTGCGCAATGCGACACTTCACCTGATGAAGATGTGGGCAGCGTATTCCCCATCGATGGAGTTTTGCCGCAATGTCGGTTATGTGGTCGTTCTGGCTTGTGGCGGGTACTGGGTCATCAAGGGTGAAGTCGAGCCTGGAACGTTTTTCGCCTTTCTCGTTTTGCTCAGCATGTTTTACGAGCCCATCACCCGGCTTAATCAGCTCAACCAAATCGTCCAAGCCGGACGTGCTGCCGGGGAACGGGTTTTCGAAATCATCGATGCCGAGGAGGAAATTGATATCGATGAGGGAGAGATTCTCGCCAAACCCGTTCGTGGTGAAGTGATCTTTGAGGACGTCACTTTCTCTTACAACGATGACCGCGCGACCCTCAAAGGAGTTTCCTTAAAAGCAGAACCCGGGCAAACGATTGCTCTGGTGGGCCATACTGGTGCCGGAAAATCAACAATCATCAACCTTCTGACTCGCTTTTACGAATACGACAGTGGCAATATTTCCGTGGACGGAATCGCGATCAAAGACCTGAGAAAGTCTTCGCTTCGTGATGTCATGGGATACGTCACTCAGGAGAGTTTTCTTTTTAACGGAACGGTTCGCGAGAATCTTCATCTGGCCCGTGCCGATGCCACCGATGAGGAAATCTGGGATGCCCTCCGCGCGGCCAATGCAGAAGATTTTGTCAAAGCTCTGCCCGAACAGCTGGAAACCAATGTCGGAGAACGCGGAGTAAAACTTTCGGTCGGTGAGAAACAGCGGGTCGCTATTTCTCGTGTGATTTTGAAGAATCCGCCCATCCTTTTACTCGACGAGGCAACCGCCAGCGTCGACACGGAGACCGAGAAACTCATCCAGGGAGCTCTCGAGAAACTGATGGAAAACCGAACCAGTTTTGTCATCGCTCATCGTCTCTCCACTGTCCGCCTGTCTCTTATACACATCTGACGCTGCCGACGAAGAG
>CAJXQE010000373.1 GCA_913058215.1 uncultured Verrucomicrobiales bacterium | reverse complement strand
CTACACTATCCTCTTCGTCGGCAGCGTCAGATGTGTATAAGAGACAGGGTATGTACAGAGTTTCCCTCGAGGTTTTTCCGCCCTGTCAGGAAGCGAACAGCTCTTTGGTCGGGATCGAAGCTTGCGATGCCCCTCGGGGTTTGGGCCAGGAGTTCTCCCTTATGACTGTTTAAATATTTTACTTCTGCTTTGAAGAAGGATTGATCATTGTTCGGGGCATGAGTGAAACTGTTAACTTTGAAAGTAGGGGCCGCGCTTCTGGCAAGTCCGTCTGAGTCTGTCGCCATCCAGACAACTCCGCACCGGTCGATGGCAATTTCATTTATCTCAAACCCTCTGCGGGTTGTCCGAAACCGTACCTGATCTCCGAAGGAGGCGAAAGACTTCCTCTCCAAATCCAGAAACAGCAATCCGCGTCCGCCCTTGGTTGCCACCCAAACACCGTTTTTCTGAAGATCGGGAACAAGCGAGGTGAGACGTCGATATCGATTGCCGTGATCGGTTTGAATTTTGTCCGTAACGATTTTGTTCTCTGAAATTTGAAGGCGGGAGATGACGTTTCGCCCTCCAAACAGGATTTCGTTATCTGATAGAAAGCATAAACTTTCCACTTTCGAATCAAAGAAATCGCTGCCTTCAGGAATATCCTGATGAAAGAACTCGCTCGTTTCCTCTGATTTGATGTTGTATCTGACCAGACCGGATTTGCCGGAACAAAACCAGAGTATTCCCGGGTTGGAGGCATCAACCACCGTCTCTTCAGCCCTGCTAAACTCTTTCCCGTCTTGAACTTGCGAGAACTCTCCGGAATCCGGATGGAGATGATGCAGGCCATGAGTGGAGGTAATCCAAACTTCCCCCTCGCTATCAATGTCGAATGTCCGCAGGGAAACTCTGCCGGTAAGATCATCCAGCGGGAAAAATGCCGAGCGGGTGCTGTCAGCCTCAACCCAGCCCACCCCATTCGCAGTTAGATACCAGATTTGATCCTTCGAGGGGCTTTGAGCCAGGTCTAAAATCGGTGTTTCAATGCCTCCCGCATCTTCGGGAAGTGGCACACGTTTTGGAGATCCGCCGGCAAAGAGCCTCAAGCCATCACTGCATCCGGACCAGACAAGACCGATTCGATCAACGTGAACGGCGTGAACGATGACTTCCTTCGTCCAGCTTCTTTCGTGAGCTTCGATGACAGGAGCGGTCCACGTTCCTTTGTTTACGGATAACTCGGAGGATGCCGGCTTTGGCGTAAGAAAAACCAGAAACCCCCAAATCATCAAGCGGGGAATACTTGATAACTTCATTTTATTAATTTATGGAAATTATACTAGATATGGCAATATGATTCAAACTTTATTTTAAGTGCCCGCGATCTCAGGGAAAACGCCTTGCACGAATGGTGGGTTCTTTCGTTCATTGAGCCAGCATCTGCTTCTCCGTAATTGAAATGGAAAGAGCGTATTTTCAGAAGGTTATGACCTTGCGGGCGGCGTATACAGTTCCGAGAGAAGTATCCTCGAAGCCGTCCTTTTAGTTCGTAAAAATTGTCATCGAGGCTTTAGTGAATTTTAAATGAAAAGAATCTTCGTTTTACTCGTTCCCCTTTTTCTTGTCGGCAATACAGCCTCTTCCGCTCCGGCCCCGCGTCCGAATATTCTCTATCTTTATGTCGACGATATGGGGTGGGGATCGCTCGGTCCGAATGCTCAGTTTGCCAGAAGAGAGCAAGGTGAACCCTACGTGTTGACTCCGAATCTCGACAGGCTTGCGGCAAGAAGTATCAATTTTAAAAGGGCCTACGGCTGCACGGTGTGCTCGCCGGCAAGATCGTCGCAGCAGACCGGGTTTCACCAGGGTCATACATTTGCAGATCGGAATGATCCTAACAATGCGAAAAAGGCGATCCGGAAAGAGGACGTCACAATGGGGGATGCCTTGTCGAAGGCTGGATACACAACCGCTTACTGGGGAAAATGGGGATACGGCGGCTCTAAGGATCAAGCCGATCCAAGTATTGATAATGTTCAAACTTTACCGACCTCTCATGGTTACGAGTTCGTTCTGGCGGAATTGCATCATGTCCGCGCCCACACTTTTTTCCAGCCGACTTTGTGGAGCGCTCCGGCCAAACCGGGGGCAGCAGGTGGTCTTGAGTTGATTCCTAATTCAATGGCAAAGTACGCGGGCAAAGCCGGATACCCGAATCAGCCGGCCTTGCAGAATCATCCGGAGTATCCGGAGACCGCATACTGTGACGATTCCTATTGCTTAGCTGCCCTCGATTTTGTGCGAACACAGGCGAAGCGATATTCAGAAAAGGGAGAACCCTTCTTTGGCCTTCTTGCGGTTCAGGTTCCTCATGCCCCCTTTGATGAGATTCAACAATTGCCGGAGTGGAATAAAGACTACAAAACTCAGCCCGGGTTTTCTTCGCTTAAGAGTCAAACTCAACAATGGGCAGCGATGGTTACACGGATCGACGGGCACATCGGCAATCTTCTCGATTCGCTGGAGGATCCGAACGGAGACGGAGATCAGTCGGATTCCGTTACCGAAAACACTTTAGTGATCTTTCAATCCGACAATGGCGGTCCAGGCGGGGCGGCAAATGAGGAACTTGATACGAACGGTGGCCTTCGCGGAACAAAGGGATCCATCTATGAAGGGGGAATCCGGGTTCCGACCATGATGAGTTGGCCTGCAAAAATTACTGCTGAGTCGAAGTGGAAACCGGGAACCAGTAGTGATCATGTCATTGATGTTACAGATCTCCTTCCGACATTCTGCGAATTAGCAGGAGCGGAAATTCCCGTGGGATTGGATGGCGTTTCCCTGGCACCAACTCTCCTGGGAGAAATCGAGGAACAGCGCGTTCGCAAATTTGTTATTCACGAGGCAGGAAAGAGCCAGTCGATTATCAGAGGGAAAGACAAGCTGATCCGAAACGGGAAAAAACTGGAACTTTACGATCTGGAGAAAGACCGGGCAGAAACCAATAATCTCGTAAAGGGCAAGCAGAAGCTTGTGAAAGAACTGGAAGTGATTCTTCATGCGGAGAGAACGAGCGAGCCTCGTGGATTCGCCAACACCTACCACCAATGGACCGGTGGCGACGGCGCAATCACTTCGGATCCCGGCAATTGGTCCGACTACGAATATGCCAATGCGGGGATCAGTTACCTGAAAGATGGAGGCGCGCCGCAAGCATCGTGGAACGCAAAAATTTCAAATGATGGACCAAAGGCCTCAAAGGCTCTCGCGGATCGTAATCTGGAATTTCTCGGCCTCGAAGTCGGGGGTGGAAAATCCAGCCGGGAGTTGCAGCTCGCTGAAGGAGTCACTTTGACCGGACGGAATGAAGTCCGCATTTCAGAGAAGGGGATCCTCAGCCTCAAGGGCGGAGTCGTTTCCTCGAAGAGATGGGTTGATGTTAGGCTCGGAGGAGAAATTCGGGGGAAGGGAAAGATTGAGGCAACTCTCTACAATTCCGGGAAAGTGGATTTGGTTTCAATAGATGTCGGAGACTTTTCACCGCTGATTGTCGAAGGGAACTATCAGGAGAGCGAGGAAGCACTTCTGTCTCTGGAAATTGGAGAAAAAGAAGGTCCCGCCGCGCTGTCGGCATCCGGCTACGCCGTTCTCGCAGGGGAACTCAGGATCGAGGCAGCAGGGCTGACAAAACTCGCGAAAGGAATTCGTTATCCGGTACTTCGAGCGAAAGAGGTCCGTGGAAAATTCTCGAACAACAATGATTCAGTTCTCGTGAGCGATGGCACGCCGCTGCGAATCCATTACTCAAAAAAAGAAGTGAGCGTGTCGGTAATGAATCGTGACGATCGTTCGTAAGACTCCCCCCCCACCTGCTCGATCTCCGGAGCTTTGGTCTTGTTCCTATTGGCTGATCACCTTCACGCTCCCCCAATAGCCGAATTCATTTTTCCAGTCGTTGGCCCGGTTTTCCAGGGTGAGGTCGATATGCTTTCCGGCAAATCTGCTTAAGTCAATTTCCAGGGTGAGCCATTCATCCTTCACTGTCTGGCTGCTGACGATTTGATCTGCCAGCACTTCTTTTCCAGCGAGGACTCGCAATTGCCAGTCACCATGAGGGTGGTAACTCGCCCGAATCTTCAGGGCCGTCTTTTTCCCTTTTGGAACATCGAGATGCCTCGTCAAACGGCAGGGGGTGGAACGATCTTTGGGATGAGTTTGCACCGCCGTTTCATTTCGAAAACTCGTCAGTTGAACGACTCCACCTTCCCCGACATTGTGAGGAACAAAGCCGGGTGCCATTCCCTTGATGGTCCTTTTCCATTTGGCAAAACGCTCCGGGCTGACCGGCCCTTTGCCCTTCGCCGTGGAAACCGATCCACTGACCATCCGGCGGGCGACGCATTTCTGGAGGTGGGGGATCTTTCCCGCCATCGCAGTAGCCAGTGCTTTCTCCGGAAACTTGGTGACCATGGACTCCAGTCCCAACCAGAGGACGATGGGAATGTTAGGGTCATCAATGTCTTCGCTGTGCTGCGAGAGTGCTCCCAGAATTGGCCAGCGGTTTTCAAAGGGGAGGCGTCTGAGTGCCGAGGCGAGGTAGAGGCGAACAGTCGGAGAAGAATCGTTCTCCGCCATTTGAAGCATCTTCCCGAGGACTGCTTTACCCGGATCCGGATTTTCACAGAGTAGTTGCACTGCCCAGGCCCGAATGTGTTCGTCATCATGAGAAAGCAATGCGACCAGATTCTTCCGCCCATCGCCCTCGAAGGCTCCGACTACGTGTTGTGCCCAGAGTGAACGAAGTCGCTTTCCGGTAGTGGTCGATTTCTCAAAGAGCTTTTTCAATTCGGCAACGGCCGGGCCTTGATCCAGCTTCTTGGAAACAGCACGACTGTGTAGCTCAACACGGGCCTGACGAACATACCAATCGTTGGCGTGGACCTGAAGAGCGACGAGTTCGAGATCGCTGAGTTTTCCGAGATTCGGCCGTTTGATCTTCTCAGCCCCCTCCGGCATGATCCGGTAGATGCGTCCGCTATCAGGGAAATTGATCGCGTTTCCACAAATGTCCGTGTCGTGCCAGTCGAGGATATAGACGCCACCGTCGGGACCAATCTCCACGCTGAATCCAACCCAGGCGAGATCGTTGGTCGGCAGGAATTCCTCTCCATGTTTCCCAATGTAACTCGACTTGTTGGGAACCATGTAATCGGTGAGCACTTCGTGCTGGTGGATATTGCACATGAAGAGTTGATCGTGATATTTCTCCGGAAAGGTATCCGCCAGGTAGAAGCGGGCTCCGCCGTGTGCAGATCGATGGGTATGATCCCGAATCGTCTGGATGTCATCAAACACATACGGATTCACATGGGGCTTTGATTGTTTGTGATAAACACCGCCCTGCACCACGTGAAAGAGATGGGGAATGACGCAGCAGGTCGCGAATCCGTGACCGACATCGTTGAAATCAAAGCCCCACGGATTGGAGAGTCCGCGAGCGAACATTTCGAACTCCTTCTTCCCGGGGTGAAAGCGCCAAATCCCTGCATCGATAAAGGTGCGGTCTTCCTTTTTGGTGCCGGGCTTTCCAACAAGCGACCGTGTGAAGACACCCTGACACCCATACAGCCAGCCGTCGGGTCCCCAGATGAAGCTGTTGAGTGTTTCGTGGCGGTCGTGGATTCCCCAGCCATCGAGAAGCACTTCAGGCTCGCCGTCAGGAATGTCATCCCCATTTTTATCCGGGATGAAAAGGAGTTCGGGCGGGGAGCCGAGGTAGACGCCACCGAATCCAATTGCGATTCCGGAGCTGAAAGTAATCTTGTCCGAGAAAAGTTTCTTTGTATCAAAAACTCCGTCGCTGTCGGTGTCTTCGAAGATTTGAATCTTACTGAGCTGTTCGGTCTTGTGATCCCGGCGATTGACGTAGTTGTAATTTTCCACCACCCAGACGCGTCCCCGATTGTCGAAGGTGAATGCAATCGGTTCCCCGATGTCCGGCTCGGACACGAAGACCGAGACATCAAAGCCCTCAGGGATGTCCATCTTTTTGACGGCTTCCTCCGGCTTGAGGAAGGGAGCATTGCTTGTCTTTTGTTCTGCCGCCCGGGTGAGGCTCGCAGCAAACAGAATTGGGAAGAGGAGAAAGAAATTCAATTTCATTTTGGCAAATCGACCTGGGTTTGAGTTTGGAAATATTTGATGAGATCCAGAATCTCGCGATCCTTCAGAGTTAGCAGGAGTCCCTCCGGCATCATCGATACGGGGGAGATGTTTCGCGACTTGATGTCACTTTTTGAAACTACCGTTTGCTGTCCGACCATGCTCAGAACCACTCGTTGATCGTTCTCTTCAGTAATGCTTCCCGCGAGAACCTGGCCGTCCTTGGTTTCAACTATGACCATCTTGTAGGCGTCGGGAACATCCCCGCTGGGATCGAGAATGTTCAGAAGCAGGTAGTTCAAATCGGCGCGGTTGGATCCGGTCAGGTCCGGCCCCACAATTCCTCCCTCTTCATACATCTTGTGGCAGGCCATGCAGGTTTTTTGAAAAACGAGCCGACCGGCAGAGGGATCTGCTTTTTCAAGTGCGTCAGAAGTCGCCAGTTTCTGGTACTTCGAGATCAGCGCCTCTTTGTCTTCCGACAGTTGATCCATCCTGTATTTCTTAGAGAAACGATCACCTAACATTGACCCTAAGGAACGCGCCACATGTGCCGGGATCGATTCCTTCGGGATTTGGTTTGACTCCAAAGCTGAGAAAAGCGCTTCCGCATACTGCTTTCTTGTGGCCAGCGTTTCGATAACGGCACGCTGCGCTTCCGCATCAAATTCCGGATAGAGTCCCAGCAGGATCTTCGGGGCTTCCGGGTCTTCGATGATTCGATAGCCACGGATTGCCTCATTGCGAAGAATCTCTTCACTGAGCAATTCCTTCAAAACCGGTCGAAGCTCCTTGTTTTGTTGATTCAATAAAGAGGCGAGAGCGCTGCGCCTGTCCGCGGGGCCGGCCTTCCTGTTCCTCAATGCACCCAAGGCCATCCTCTGTCTCTTATACACATCTCCGAGCCCAC
>CAJXQE010000372.1 GCA_913058215.1 uncultured Verrucomicrobiales bacterium | reverse complement strand
AAGGAATACCGGCATCGTCTGTCGAAACAAACCGATCCGCGAGAATTTGCATTTCGTGATCGAGAATTTTGCCTTCCCCATTCCCTTTCAAATTAAAGTAGGCGTGATTGGTCAAATTGAGGACCGTTGCCTTATCGGTGGTGGCTTCGTAGTCAATCTTCAGCCCCTGGTCCGCCGTCAGGGTGTAAACCACTTTGCAGGAGAGCGCGCCCGGATATCCTTGGTCGCCGTCCGGACTTGTCCAGGTCAGAGTGAGGCTGACTTCTTCACCATCTTCCGAAGGCTTTGCGTCCCAAATGTATTTATCAAAACCTTTGTTTCCCCCGTGGAGATGATTCTCCCCGTTGTTTTTCGCGAGAGTGTATTCCGTGCCATCGATTGAAAATTTTCCGCCGGCGATCCGATTCGCGTAGCGACCGGCGATGCAGCCGAAGTAGGGACTCTTCGTTACATAGTCCTCCACCTTATCAAATCCCAGACAGACATCCGCTGAATTTCCATCGCGATCCGGAACGTCGATACCGACGACCACCCCGCCATAGTCACTGATTCTGACATTGATGCCCTTGCCATTGGAAAGAGTATAAAGTTTAACCGGTCGACCTTCGACTTCACCAAAATCTGATTGTGTAATTTTCATAGTAGCGCCGGAGCCCGCCTCTCCATTTTCCTTACAGGACTGAACGAAAAGAGAAAGCCCCAAAACAAGGGTTGGAAACAAGAATTGATTCTTCATACCCACAAATAGAACAGATTTTTAATCAGGTTACCAAATTTTTTTCCAGATCTACGCAGTTGTCACTGTGCGCCCCCCCTTGCATGATGAGGTATGACGAAATTCCTGAACCTTTTCGCAATTTGCCTGCTCGCAATTCCCCTGACTGTTTCAGCAGCAGAATCCCTGGAGGGATCCAAACCAAATATCATTCTCGTGATTACGGATGATCAGGGCTACGCACCCGTCGGTGCTCACGGTCATCCCTGGATCAAAACGCCGAACATGGACAAACTGTTCGCGACTTCGACCCGCTTCGATCGCTTTCTGGTCAGCCCTACCTGCTCACCCACCCGCGCCGCCATTATGACGGGTCGCCACCCCATGAAAAACGGAATCACCCACACGATTCTGGAGCGCGAGCGCATGACTGTCGATGCGACGATTCTACCTCAAGTCTTGAAGAAGGCCGGATACAAGAGCGGCATTTTTGGAAAATGGCACCTCGGTGATGAGGAGGAACATCAGCCCCACACCCGCGGATTCGATGAAGCCTTCATCCACGGTGCCGGCGGAATCGGGCAGGCCTACAAATGCTCCTGTGCTGACGCCCCGGGGAACAAATATTTTAACCCTGTCATTCGCCACAACGGTTCTTTCGTTCAAACGAGCGGATACTGCACCGACCTGTTTTTTCAAGCCGGCCTGGGCTGGATCAAAGAGCAGAAGGAAACTGACGAACCGTTTTTCGCCTACATCACCACCAATGCTCCGCACGGCCCTTTCATTGCACCTCCGGAAAATGAGAAGCGCTTCACCGATCTCGGCTTTGACAAAAAAGTGGCCGGTTTTTATGGAATGATCGAGAACATCGATGAGAACCTCGGCCTGATGCTGGAAAAACTGGAGGAGTGGAAGATGATGGAAAACACCGTCGTTATTTTCATGTCCGACAACGGGATGACTGGCGGTGGTTCCGGCAATAATAAAGGCAAGGCGCTTGGAACCGATACCAACGGTTCTCCCATGTTTCTCTACAACGCCAACATGAAGGGCCAGAAAGGGAGCGCCGATGAAGGCGGTTGTCGTGTTCCGTTTTTCGTTCGCTGGGACGGGAAGATTCCTGCCGGCCAACAGGTCGATGCGGTCACCTCTCACATTGATATATTGCCAACCCTGGCAGCTCTCGCCGGAGCGGGAATCCCTGCAGATCAAGTTGAGGGACGGAGTCTGCTTCCCCTGATTGCCGATCCCAAAGCCAACTGGGATCATCGTTATCTTTTCACTCAGAAAGCTCGCTGGCCGACCGGTTCGGAGCCGAACGAGCATCAGTGGAAAAATTTCGGAGTTCGCGGCCCACAGTATCGCCTCGTTGATGGAGCCCTGTTCGACATGCTTAAAGATCCGGAGCAGAAGAGCGATATCGCGGGCGATCATCCTGACATTGTTAAGAAAATGCGGGATGCCTACGATGAATTCTGGAAAGAGACGCGCCCGCTCATGGTCAATGAAGAGGCACCAATGTCGCCGACCAGACCTTTCCACGTCCTCTTTGAAAAACAGACTTCCGGCCCTGGAATCCCGGACTGGAAAGCCCCGAACTTGTGATTCGGCGATTCTTCTTTGGAATAGTCTGAATCTGTCGCAGACTTAGGTCGTCTCACCTTCTCTGCGCATGTATTTCGGAATTCGATTCAAAGTAGCGTTGCTGGTCTTACTGGCAACGGCAGCCTCGGCATTGCCTGTCGCCAAAGTGGTCTCGGAGCGTGCCTCCGAAATTCTCCGACAGCACGAACTCGTCGATCTCGCAGACGAGGCATCCCTTCGCGGATGGGAAATCAGCGGACAGTTCCAAGGACTCTTTGATGACATCTTTGATCTAAAGGAAGATGCTCAGTTCGCCAAACTGGTCGCCGAAGGAGCCGATCAGGAACTGCTTCTGGAAAAGGCAAAGGGTCTGGGACGCCGTTATTGGAAAGAGCATCTTCGAGTTGATATCGTTCGGCTGGAAAATGGCAAACCCGTTTCGACTTCGATCTCGGAGAAAGCTGGAATCGACGAAAGAGCTCTCTGGTTTCCCCCGGCAAACACTCCCGCCGGTGAAGGCATCCACCATTCTTCGATCCAACGAATTCTGGTGACACGGAAAGACATTCCGAATTTTGGGGAGATCAAAAGATGGGAACCTGCGATCTGGGCAATTGCTCCGCTGCGAACCGGGCAGTTCGATGAAAACAGCCCTCCTACTTACGTCCGGATTTTGATGACGTTTTACAACGACCCCTCCCCCCGTCACTTCTTCGCCCTTGAAACGATGAGGGGCGAACTCCTGGTTCGCCACGACGAAATTGAACCGATCAAGCGGGGCAACGACAAAATTTTCCACAACCTTGGCGACAATCCCAAGGTCAAAGAAGCCTTTCAGAAAAGCATTCAAATTGACCCGGAATCGGGAGTGCAGCGAACGAAAGTGGACCGGCTGGTTCTCAGTGATTTGGTAAAACTGGAGAACTCCTACTACTTTCAGGAAGGGGTTCCCGGCCCCGACCTCACTGCAGCGATCGTGGCACAGCCGGAAGAAGATTTTGAAGAATTCTACGACAAGCTCATGGCAAAATCAGAGGGTGTCGGCCGAATCGGAGGGCTGCGCTCCGAGGTGCGTGAAGTTCGGATCCTTGCCCAAACTGAGGAAAAGCTGGAGCAGCTCAAGGACATCGCAAAAGCCTCGCTGATCGAAGAATACGGAGATGCTTTTGAAGGCATCAAGTGGCGAAGGAAAGTGGAGTGTGATGAGATCCGTGCCTGGACTGTTCGTCTACTGATCGGCGACAACCCAATGGAAAACAGCTACCTGCTTCACTATGCGATGATGGATGATGAGTTGGCTTCCTCGATCGCCCACGAGATGTCGGTTCTCAGTGGAGTAGCCGCTCTTATCGCAGGCGGCTTTGGAGTTATTGGATTTATCATCGCGATGTACTTTGTCCGGCCACTTCAGAAAATTACACTGACTGCCCAGGAAATTACCGATAGTGAACCGGAAAAACTGTACGATAAACTTGGCGCTCTCGCCCGCGGTCTCGATATCAAGAGGCGCGACGAAGTCGGCGACATTGCCCGGTCCTCAAAACGTCTCTTTGAAGAACTGATCGAATTTCACGAGAAGCTGGAGCAGCGGGTCACCGACAGGACAATCGAACTCAGCAAGACCAACTCCGAGTTGGAAAATGCCAACGATAAGCTGATGAGCCTGAGCCACGAGAAAGATGCTTTCGTCGCCAAAGTCAGTCACGATTTGCGCCAGCCGCTCAACGCCATTTTCCTCCAGGTCGAAGCTTTAAAACTCTCCGAACTTGATGAGCTGCAAAAGGACGATGTTCAGAGAATTCACGATCATGCCGCGAGGGAGCTGAATCTGGTGAACGATATTCTTGAGTATCAGAAGATCATCATGGGTGCGGAAAGCCTGACCCGGGACACCGTGAACATCGCGCAAATGCTGGAAGATTTAGGAGACGCGTTTCGTCCCGGTGCTGAAGCCAAGGGCATAGGATACGTGGTCGCCATCGAACCGGATATTGGCCACCTTATCGCAGACGACCGCAGGCTTCGTCAGATTTTGGGGAACCTCATCAATAACGCCTGCAAGTTCACGAAAAAGGGAGCCGTTACTGTGAGCGCCAAATCGCTGAGCAACGGCGATGCAGACTGGGTGGAATTTTCGGTCGCCGATACCGGACGGGGGATGAGCCCTCAGGAACAGTCTAAAATTTTCGAGCCATTCGTATCCAATAAGAAAGACAACGCGGGCGGAAGCGGTCTGGGACTTTCGATCTGCAAAGAACTCACCACGCAAATGGGGGGCAGGATTGGCTTTGTCAGTGAACTGGGGGGAGGAACCAATTTTACCATTGCCCTTCCCAGAGAACCTAAGTCCAAGCATTATCTAATTGGAACCGGAACTCCCGACACCGAAGTTGAAGCACTTCATGAAGATGGGACCGACATACCGGTCCGCGTCAAAGACCTGAATCCCTCTTCCGCCGCTCCTGCGCAGAAGACAGGCAACATTCTGGTCATCGATGACAATGACCGGGTACGAGAGGTATTGAGGCAACTGCTTGAAACGGAAGGCTATACTGTAAGCACTGCCCGGGACGGGCGCGACGGGCTCAAAAAAGCCAAAGCCGAAAAGCCGGATGCGATCACTTTGGATGTAGTAATGCCGGGCGGAATCGACGGATGGGAGGTGCTCAGGGAATTGAAAGAGACCCCTGAAACAGAAGCCATTCCCGTTGTAATGGTCACCGTCGAAAACGAAGATGATCACAAAATCGCTCTCGATGTGGAGGATTACCTCGTGAAGCCGGTCGATGTTTCGCGCCTTGGTCGGGTCATTTCGAGAGTGACTCGCAAAGCCCTGCAAAGGAACCTTCTTCTGGTCGATGACGAAGAAGACTCCCTGCAGTCATTGAGCCGGGTTTTGAAGAAAGCGGGATGGCAGACCACTCTCGCCAATAACGGTCGGGAGGCAATCGCAGCCCTCGGGATCACCCGTCCTGCTGCTATTGTCCTCGACTTGATGATGCCGGAAATGGATGGCTTTGAGTTTTTGGCGGAAATGAGGCAAAACCCGCATCTGCAGTCGATTCCTGTGATTGTCATGACCGGCAAAACCCCATCGGAAGCCGAGTATGAATTCCTCATGAGCTGCGGAACTTCGGTCCTTTCCAAAGGACCCGACTCCAGCCGCGAACTTCTCGACTGCATCTACCAGAAGATCCGTGAAAAATAGGAGTAGCTGGATACGAAAGAATGATTTTCCCCGTTGAAGGAATCAGATGCCACGTTCATCATGGGGCATGTCTCTGACCATCAATTTTCGCAAAGCTAAACTCTCCGCCATGTCGCTGGCGAAAATCGGAAATCCGACTCGTGATGAGCCTTTCCAATCTTCGAAATCCCTCTGTCGTTTCGAAGACGAAGAGTCAGAACTGCTGACCCACTGCTTTTTGAAATCGTTCCGTTCCCTCGAACTGCATCAACTCCATCATCACACCAGCCTCGATGATCACGAGCTCTTCAAATACGCAGCAGCGATCTTCGCGGATAACGACAACCTTCTTTCAAACGGGGAAAAGATCGCACGGCACCTTCATTCGAAATCCAATCATCCCAATATCAAATCGGGGGATCTTTGTGTTGCTCTGATCGATGACGTGGAAGCGACCGGAAATGAGGTCCAGGCGATTAGCATTGTGAAATCAGAGAGCAAAGTTCCCTTTCTCCAAATTTCTGAGAAAGACGGTGATCTCGTCCTCACTACAGAGCAGGGAATCTATCCGGACAAAATCGACAAGGGTTGTCTGATCGTAAACCACGGAAGGGCTGATGGGTTCGCTGTCTATCTTTTCGATAAAAACAGCGGGGGCAATACTCACTTCTGGGTCCGCGATTTTGTCGGGGCAAAACCTGTCACCAATGATGATTATCTGACGAGACGATATTCCGAGCTTTGCACTCAGTTTGCGGAAAAGGGCCTGCCCGAAGAAACCCTCCAGGAGGAACGCATGGATGTCGCCAGCCGTGCGATGTCATACATCAACGATAACGACGAATTCAAACTGGAAGAGTTTGAAAAGAATGTCCTCGAGGAGCCCGAGAAGATTGCCCAGTTCGAAGCCTTCAAGATTGATTACGAAGAGGAAAATCAGCAGGAGTTGAAAGAAGAATTCACGGTTTCAAAAAAAGAGGCTGAAAAAGCGGAGAAAAAAATGAAAAGCCGGCTCAAACTCGATGTCGGTGTGGATATTCGCTTCTCACCCGGCTTCATTCACAAGGCAAAAGACTTCATGGAGCGGGGTACCGATGAAGAGCGCGGAATGGAATTCGTGAAGATCTATTTCTACAAAGAGGAATAGAAAACGACGAAATAAATACGGATTGTGTGATTTACAGTTCGGGCGTAATGTAAGGTTCCCTTAAAATTATTATGTACCGGCGCATTTTCTCTAAATTCAATACAGCAAAGATCTCGGCCGTCATTTTTGCCCCGGCGATGCTTCTTTCGCTCACAAGCTGCGGATTGATCGCGGCCACTGCGGCGACAGCGGTTGCACTGGTGCCCATGAAACTGATGTTTGCCTGTCTTCCGGAAGGGACTGCCATCGACACCCCGGAAGGTCCCCGCGCTATCGAAGGCCTCCGTGCTGGTGATGTGGTGATGGGCTTCAAAGGGGAACCGGTCAAGATTCAGCAGATCCACGGGTATCTCGAGGATGCTGATGAATCGGAGTTCTACGCTGTCGAATTTCTGTCTCTTATACACATCTGACGCTGCCGACGAAGAGGATAGTGTAGA
>CAJXQE010000371.1 GCA_913058215.1 uncultured Verrucomicrobiales bacterium | reverse complement strand
TGGGCTCGGAGATGTGTATAAGAGACAGATTCCGCATCCAACTTCCGTCTCTTTCTGCGTTACGATTCGAAAAAACCTTTCGCTGCGACTCTCGCCGGTCACGCAATCGAACTTCCTGCCGGTGAAAACTCTTCAGTCGACATCACCTACGAGCATATTCCCAACGCGCCGGCGACGATTCATGTGCAGCGTCCCGGCGATCTGAAACCGCAGCGTCTTGAAGTTCCTGACACGCTCGTGCGCGAAGGAGCGGTGTCCTTTGATTCACAACCCGGTCAGGAATTTCCCATGAGTGGCGCTTTCACCTTGATGGCCCGATTTACGACCACCTCTCCGGATGGAACTCTCGCTGCCCGCGCTCCCAAGTCGGGCAAATGGCAACCAAATGGCAAAACGCTGTTCCTGCGTGGTGGCATCCTCCACTATGACATCGGTTGGGTCGGGGCGATTCGCGGCGGAAAAAATCTCGCGGATGGAAAAGAGCATATCGCCGCGCTGACGGTCGATGAATCGGGTCACGCCAAGCTTTTTGTCGACGGTAAAGCGGAATCGAACAAAAAGGGGTTCACATCGAAAGACGATTCCAAACACGTTTTCAAAATCGGAAGCACCGCATCTAATTTTGGCGGCGATTTTTCGGACGGCTCGATTGAGCAGGTTCTTTATTGGAAGCGTGGCTTAAACGCTAAGGAAGTGAAATCTTTAGGTTCCGGCGATGCGGAGTCGGTGAACACTCCGGATTTCCATTGGAAAGCGGCATCGCAGAAAAAATCCGTCGAAAAGAAAAAGGCTCTATCGAATGTCGGAGCTGTACCGGGGTATTTAGCGCCCATCGTCGTTTTCTCTCCAGAGGATGGGAAAATTCACGAAGCGTGGATTCAACCATTGGAGAAATCAGACCATCGTGAATTGGTCGAGTCTTGGAACAAGGATTCCTATGAACGCGGTAAAACGATCTACAGTCAGCTTTGCATCACCTGTCACGGCACCGCGACGCAGGAGGGATCGATTCCGCTTTCGCTGAAGTTTCACGAAGGCGAGTTCAAGAACGGCAACGACCCCTACCGAATGTGGCAGACCTTGACCAAAGGCTACGGAATGATGACTCCGATGCCGCAGTATTCGACCCGGCAGAAATACGACGTCATTCACTACGTCCGTGAAGAGTTCCTGAAAAAGTCGAATCCGAAACAGCACTTCGAGATCGACGAGAGCTACCTCGCGGCCTTGCCGCGCGGAATGACTTTGGTGAAGGAGAAAGAAGCCGACAAGCGTCCGCCGCAATACAAGCTGATGGATTTCGGCAATGTGCTTTTCGGGACCTATCAAATCGAGCCCGGTCCGATTGATAAAAACGTGAACATTGCCCAGAAAGGAATCGCCATTCGGCTCGACCCGGGACCGGGTGGTGTTTCGAAGGGGAAAGCCTGGGCGATTTATGATCACGATACGATGCGGTTGGCGGCCTTTTACACGGGCGATGAATTTGTCGATTGGAAAGGGATCGACTTCGATGGTTCACACGGAACTCACACGAGTATTGTCGGCGAGCGGATTATTGTGAACGAAGATAAACCCGGCTGGGCAAATCCGGAGACGGGAGAATGGGATGCCCCGAGGGTAGTGGGAAAAGATGGGCGGAAGTTTGGTCCGGTGCCTCGGGATTGGGTGCAGTTTAAGGGAGTGCATTTTTCGGGCAAAGGTCCGGTCCTGGAATACATGGTGGGAGGCACTCGGGTATTGGAAAGCCCGGAACTTCTTGATGGAAATGATTTGTTGAGAATCTTCAACTTTGGAGAATCCAAAAAAACCCTAAAGGTGAGGCTAACAAAGAATAAGGATCATAGAATTGAGGGTCCAGATATCCCGGGAGGGATTGCCGTGACCGGCGACGGAGTTCATGTAGTTTCTTTGGAATTCCAGCCTGATTTTGAATTGCTCGCCCCTTCGAAAGTTTCACCTCTATCCGTCACCACCCAAATCATCCCCGGCGATCCCGCCGCCCCCTTCTCCGTCGACACCCTCACCGTCCCGGACGGCGACCTGAACCCACACCAGTCGTGGATGCGGACGAGCGGGTTCGATTTCTATCCCGACGGCAAACGCGCCGCGGTCTGCACCTGGATGGGAGATGTTTGGCTCGTCGACGGGGTCGACCAAACCGAAGGCGAGCTCACCTGGCGGCGGATTTGTTCCGGCCTCTTCCAACCGCTCGGATTGAAAATCGTCGATGGCAGCATCTACGTCTCCTGCCGCGATCAGATCGCGAAGCTCCACGACAAGAACGGCGACGAAACCATCGACTTCATCGAATGTTTCAACAACGACCATCAAGTCACCGAGCATTTCCACGAATTCGCGATGGGACTCCAAACCGACGAGGCGGGGAATTTCTACTACGCCAAATCTGCTCGTCATGCCAAAGACTCACTGGTGCCGCATCATGGTACGCTACTCCGCGTTTCGCCTGATGGCGAAAAGACCGACATCCTCGCTACCGGATTCCGCGCTGCTAATGGTGTCTGTCTCAATCCCGACGGCACCTTCATCGTGACCGATCAGGAAGGGCACTGGAATCCCAAGAACCGGATCAACTGGGTCAATGGCGATGGTCCCGATGAATTCTTTGGAAACATTTATGGTTACTCTCCCGTGACCGATGAAAGCGATACGGCGATGAAGCGCCCACTCTGTTGGATCACGAATGCCTTCGACCGCTCGCCCTCCGAGTTGCTCTGGGTTCCGGAAAATGCGGGTTGGGGAAATCTGAACGGGCAGCTATTGAATCTCAGTTACGGCTACGGAAAAATCTTCGTCGTGCCACATGAAGAAGTGAACGGGCAAAAGCAGGGCGGCTTGTGTGAGCTTCCCATCGAGCAACTTCCCACCGGTGTGATGCGCGGGCGATTTCATCCGACGAATGGCCAACTCTACAGTTGCGGGATGTTTGCCTGGGCAGGGACGCAGCAAAAGGCGGGAGGGTTTTATCGTGTTCGTCGCAACGAAAATGCGCCCGCGCACCTGCCAACAAAGCTGAAGGCGAAGCGGAGCGGGATGGAGATAGAACTGTCAGATGCCATTGACCCTGCCAGCGTGAAGCCTCAGAATTTCAAAGTGATGGCCTGGGATCTGAATCGGTCTGCCAACTACGGCTCGAAGCACATTAACGAGCGGGAGTTGAAAGTGACAGGGGCTAGGGTCGCCAAAGACGGGAAGGTATTAACCCTGAGTATTCCCGATATTGCAGCCTCACGCGGAATGTCGATTCAGATGAACTTGAAAGGTCCAGACGGGAAGGCGTTCGAACGATTGATTCACCATTCTGTATTTGAATTCCCCGAGTGATTCTGTAGAAAACCACTACAAGATGATCAAAGCTCCCCACTTATCCTTTCTCGTCTGCTTCGTTCTCATTGCAGGCGCACCCATTTCAACCTTCGCGGATCAGTTTGTCCTGTTTGACGAAACTTTTGATTTCGCTCATGAAGAAGCTGTCGAAACCAAGTCGCACCTTTTCGTGAAGCCGGAGAAATTCGGTGAGGGGTATCCGAAAAACTGGACGGCGCCGATCGACTACCGCAATGGCACGGTTCACGTGCGCATCGAAGTTCTCGAGAAGCCCGCCGGTGACGAAGCAACGACCTGGAGCCTTTGCTACATTCCTAACAAAGGTCAAAAGAATGGTTATGGGTGCACCAATACTCCGTCCTATACGAAAGAGGGCGTTTATGAAAAAGACGTCAAGATGACAGAATTCTGGAACAACGACTCGATCATCTGGGCGGAGGGAATCAAGATGATGTCATTGGTGATCAAAGACACGAGTGGTGGACAGGGGCATGCCCACAAACGTGAAGATCACGAAAAGTTTTTCCCCACAAAGATTCGGGTGACTATGGTGCAGGTTTCCAAAGGGGCGAGGTATGATGCTTCTCTCGTTCCCGGATTGAAGAAAAAAGGGCAGTAGTTAAAAGGAGAATGCGCTCCGGAACGAACCGGCCAGCCCCTTCTACTCCTCCCCAAGAAAAGCTCCCAGCCGTTCAAAGGTCTCAGCCCATCCCCAGCTGTGATGTTCGGCCACATCCTGTTCCGGCACGAGAATCTGCCTCAAGCTCAATTCAGTCTTTCCGCCTTCAATCTCTCGAAACTCAATCGTGATTTCCATCTCGTCGCTGGAGATTTCCTCACGTGGCTCCCATTTCCAGGAGAATACGATTCGGCTCGGCGGATCGATTTCTTTATAAATCCCGCCGACGGCATTGTTCCCGCCCTTCTCGGAAGGAATTTGCATTCGGTAGGATCCGCCCTCGACGAAATTTAACTCCCCGTCGTTGACCTTGCAGCCATGAGGTCCGAACCAGGCGGACATCGCTTCAAAGTTACTGAAGGCTGCGAACACTTTCTCCGGCACCACCGGCAGTTCGCGTGTCATCTCGAGAACAAATTTCTCTTCAGCGTTTTGGCTAATCGTTTGCTTGTTCATCTTTCAAAAGGAAATCTTCAAGGCGGTCCAAACTTTCGGACCAGAATTGTTCGTAGTAGGAAATCCACTCCCCGGCTTCCTTGAGAGGGCGTGGATTCAGTTTCAGGTAAAAACTTTTCCCGTCGCGGCGTCGGTTCAGCAATCCGGCGCGTTCGAGAACCTTGAGGTGCTTCGATACTGCGGGCAGGGACATGTCGAGTGGTTCCGCCAGTTCGCTGACCGTTGCTTCCTTCTCGATACTCAGTCGCTCAAGAATGGCGCGCCGTGAGGGATCGGCGAGTGCAGAAAAGATGGCGGTCAGGCCGATGGAACTACTTGGGTTCATCGGTATCGAACGGCAGGCGGCTCTGGAGGGATAGTTTTCATGGAATCAGATACATCATCAGACCGATTCGGTGTTGGCTTTGGGTTCCCGGGAAGGTGTACCCCATTGCCGAAAGAAAAATCCGAGGAGCAAGCCATAGAGAGAAAACTGGATGGCTAGATAGATTGTTTCCAGGGGAATGAAGAGATCCAGACGATGAATGTCCCCCTTCGCTGCGAAAGCGAGGACATGCGAAGTCCAGAAGAAAACACCCACTGCAAGGGCATAACGCAATCCAGCTTTAACCGTAAAATTGCTGCGGGAGAATATCGGGAACGCCAATGACATGATGACTCCTTGGATCAGGATCGAAAGAAACCCGAGAACAAAGATCGGGTCTTCACGACTGATGTAACCGATTTCTTCATAGGTCTCTTTAAAGAGAATGAGGTGCCAGACAATCGCCAGAGGGAAGGTCGAGCACAAGTAGCCCAGAGCTGAGAGCGCCAGGGGTTTCATATTCTTCATGGATTGAGTTCCCGGGGGGTGTCAGCTGCTCAATTTTTCCCAAATCGCGAATTTTCCACCGTGTGGATCTTCGACCATGGCAAAAAAGCCGCGGCCTTCTACCGGAGTTTTACCCATCATTTCCTTTCCTCCGAGCTCGACGAGGCGGGCAAGCGAATCGTCGATGCTCGCAACATTGACGTAGGTAACCCACATTGGCGGTCCGTCGCACATGGCCGACTTGTCCATTATGCCGGCGGTCTCTTCGCCATTCGCTTTGATCATGTGATAGGCCCCGTCCATCATTTCCTCGGACTCCCAGCCAAAAAGGCTTTTGTAAAACTCCAGGCTCTCGGCCGGAGTGCTGGTCGCGATTTCTGTCCAGGCAATGGAACCGGGAAGATCTTTGTTTTGTTCACTCATACTATTTTTCTATTTCAGTTCTTTTACCCGTCTTCGGGAATAATTACATTTAACCCAAAGGTTAAATGAAGTCCATGTCTTTTTATTTGAAAAGCGCATTCCGGCCATTGTCTCATTGCAGAGAGTTTGTTGTGATGGGGACGATCATGAAATGTTTCGCCATTATTTTTTCACTCTGTCTTTTCCAGCTTTCCATCTTGCAGGCGGAGGATTGGCCTCAGTTCCGCGGGATGAACGCCTCTGGAGTTTCCGAAGCAACCAATCCTGTTCCTACGGAATTTTCCTTTGAAGACAAGCTGCTCTGGAAGGTAGAGCTCGGGGACGGAATCGGATCGGCGGTGATTGCGAGCGGTCGAGTTTTTAATACGGCAATGACCGGCGAATCGACGATGGGAGTGTTCTGTCACGAAGCGAAGACGGGAAAAGAACTTTGGAAAACCGACGTCGCGACAGGGGAGCTTCCCCGAATCACCCCGCCAAACAGTCACGCATCTTCCACTCCGGCGACCGACGGCGAGAGGGTTTACGTTTATTTCAGCACCATCGGAATCGTGGCTTTGGATGCAAAGACCGGAGCCGAAGTCTGGCGACATGAATTGCCTCAGCCGGCTTTCCTCATGGATTGGGGCGCAGGTTGGTCCCCGATTGTTCATGAGGGGAAAGTGATTTTCGCCAAAGACGATGACCTCACTTCCTACGTTCTCGCTCTCGATGCCAAATCTGGAGAGGAACTCTGGAAAACGGACCGACCGGACATGTTGGCTGGATATGCGATCCCTGTGATTTGCACGGCCGGTGGCCGGACGGATCTGGTGGTAGCTGGTTCCGGAAAATTGAAAGGCTACGATCCGAATACCGGCAAGGAGATCTGGACCTGCAATACACTGCTGCGAACCGTGATGACATCACCGGTGGTGAAGGACGATCACATATACGTCGCCGTGCAGAGCTACGGGGACAAATCGCGAACCCTGAAGTTTGCCCTTCTGCAATGGCTCGACACCAATCAGGACGGAATGCTCGCCCGGGACGAAATGCCAAAGGAATTTTACAAGCGCTTCGATGCCTCCGACAAAAATAAAGACAAGTTGATCGATGAGGTGGAAATCGAAACTGCTTTTCAGCATTCCGAAAACATGGTCGGCGGAGGAAATACGATTCAGGCGGTGCGCGGCGGGGGAACAGGGGACGTCACGAAGACACACCTCGTCTGGAACATTGACAACAAGTCGCCCTCGAACCTCGCTTCACCTCTGGTTTTCAGTGACCGTGTTCACGTGGTGAAGTCCGGTGGAATTTCGAGCTGCTTCGATGCGAAGAGCGGAGAGGAAGTCTGGGGCCTGTCTCTTATACACATCTGACGCTGCCGACGAAGAGGATAGTG
>CAJXQE010000370.1 GCA_913058215.1 uncultured Verrucomicrobiales bacterium | reverse complement strand
AAGTATGGCTTCAATATCGCCGTCGACCGGACCACTCTATTCAATGAATACTTTCCTCGCGAAAAATTCGCAAAACGGCAGGAGTTTGGCGGCACCTTCGATCCGGATCGCCATGACAATTCCTGGTACCACTTCGAGGCTGCAGGGCTGAAGTTTCTTATTGTCGCTCTTGAGTACTACCCCCGCGACGAAGTCCTGGATTGGGCGAACAGAATCGTTGCCGAGCATCCTGACCACCGTGCCATTGTCCTGACGCACGCCTACCTGAAGAAAGACAAGACGAGAACCACCAATAAGCTGAAACTCCAAGGCAACAACGGCGAGCAGATGTGGCAAAAGTTGGTCAGCAAGCACAAGAACATGTTCATGGTTCTCTGCGGTCACTTCAGTGGGGAGGCCGTTCTTACCTCCACCGGAGATCACGGCAACCCGGTCCACCAGATTCTGAGCGACTACCAGGGGATGCACAACGGGGGTGAATCATGGCTGCGTTACATGGTCTTTCAACCGGAGGCGAACAAGATCGAAATCTACACCTACAACCCCGCACTCGACAAATTCATGGACCGCCCTTCCAGCAGGTTCGACCTGGACTATGCCATGGCTAACGCGACCGCTCAGGAGTCGCCAGCAGCGGCAAATGGCTTTAAAAAAGAAACGATCAAAGCATTGGCGGATCGCGTCCGCGGGCATGTGAATAGTCAGCCGCTCAAATTTCCTAATCAGCACTGGGTTCGAGGCGCGTATTATGCGGGGCTGATGGCCATGTATGAAAGCACGTCCGATCGTGCCTATCTGGATGATTGCATGGAATGGGGGAAGCAGGTTTCCTGGGGGATTAAGGAACAGGGGGGCGGGCCGTATGAAAGCGGGGCCTATCCGCTGATTTGCGGCCAGATTTGGTATGGGTGTTATCAAGCTGAGAACGATGAGATGATGATGCGGCCCACCCTTGCGTTTCTCGACGACCCCAAGGTTGAGAATCCTTTATCTGCCCCTGGCGAATGGTATTTGGAAAACACGGGACATCGCTTTGTGGATGGGCTGTTTACCGCACCGCCGACGCTCGCGATGCTGTATCAAATGACGGGGGATGAAAAGTATGTGAATTGGATGGATGCCTGTTTCTGGGATGTGCATGGAGAAATCTTTGACCACGATGCGGGCCTGTTCTATCGGGACGTCCGTTCCAGACCCCGGAAAACGAAGAACGGGAAAAAGGTGTTGTGGTCCCGGGGCAACGGGTGGGCTTTCGGCGGGCTGACCCGAATTCTGAAACACCTCACCGAGGATCATGTAAGCTATGCCCGCTATCAGGCTTTGTATGTTCAAATGGCGGAGTCGCTGGCGATGCGCCAGCAGGCCGATGGATTCTGGAGACCCAACCTGGATGATTTAAAGCAGCACAATGATTGGGAAAGCAGCGGAACCGGGTTCTTCACCTATGGCATCGCCTGGGGAATCAATAGCGGGATTCTGGATCGGGATCGGTTCCTGCCGGTTGCCAAGAAGGGGTGGGCGGCACTGACCCTGGTTGTCAACGAAGACGGCAAGGTCGGATGGAGTCAACCCGCCGGCGGTGGTCCCGGCAAAGTTGCGGAAGCAGACACCTCGAAATTTGGTACCGGTATCTTCCTGCTGGCCGCTAGCGAGATTCATCTACTCGAGCTGGAATAATGAAAAGACGTGGTGACCCGCGCACCTCAGCTTGGATGTTTTCCTGAAACATACTGTGTCCAAATTCGACTAATCCGGACTTATTAAAGAGATATGCTTCGACTCTCCACTTTACCCGCACTTCTTCTTGTTTGCCTCGGCAGCTTGCTTCCACTTTCGAGCGCATCCCTCAGCGCACAGCAACCCGAAACTCTCGAAACCGTCCACGTCGATATCGTCGTTTACGGGGGCACCCCCGGTGGCATCACTGCATCCATTTCCGCGGCCCGGGAAGGGGCGTCGGTCATCCTGCTGGAGCAGACCCGACACGTGGGCGGGCTGACCACGAGCGGCTTGAACCGCGATGAATGCAATCACCTGGATCGCCCAACATTGGGTGGCCTTTGTGAGCAGTTTCTTGAAGAGGCCGTCAAACGGAGCGATGGCAGGTGGACCGAAGGCAGTAGCCGCACCTGGCAGTCCGGAATCGCCGAGCAGGTTTTCATCGAAATGCTGAAGGAAGCCGGTGTCGAGGTGCGATACGAGCAACTGCTGGATGAGGTAGAGAAAGACGGCACTCGAATCACCGAGCTTCGCGTTCAGGGCGGCGAGAGCTACCAGGCGAAGGTCTTCATCGACGCCACCTACGAAGGCGACCTGATGGCGAAAGCCGGGGTGTCCTACGCCATCGGGCGCGAGTCCGCAGAGCAATACGGCGAGTCGATTGCCGGCGTCCGCTACCTCGACGACAAGGTCGCGATCTCACCCATCGATGACGACGGCAATCTGCTCTTTGGCGTGATGGCAGGCAAGCCGCCGGAAGCCGGTTCTGCTAGCGAGGTGCCGATCTGCTACAACGTCCGCCTGAATCTTACCACCGACGAGGCCGCCAGGGTCCCGATCGAGAAACCGACCAGCTACGACCCGATGCAGCACGAATTGCTGGCTCGCGCTCTCGAGGCGGGCCTGTTTAAAAATCTCACGGCCATCATCGGCCTCTACCCAATGGGCGACAGCGACAAGCGAGAGCTGAACAATCGCCAGTTTTCGATCGTGTCCATGAGCATCCCCGGCGCCCAGACCCCATGGGCCGAGGCCAGCTTCGAAGAGCGGGAAGTGATTCACCAGAAATACCGGGACTATACCCACGGCATGCTCTGGTTCCTGAAAACGGATCCCCGCGTCCCCGAGCACATTCGCGACGAGATAGCGCCCTATGGGTTCTGCAAAGACGAGTGGGCCGATAACGACCATTGGCCCTACTATCTCTACATCCGCGCGGCCCGTCGCATGCAGGGAGAGATCATCCTCACCGAAGCAGACGTCATCGAAGACGTGGACAAGGAAGATGTGATCCACGTCGGCTCTCACTTCATCGACTGCCACCACGCGGCACGCTACGTTTCCGACTCGGGCCACATCATCAACGAGGGACGGATCTGGAAAGTGGGGACGCGGTTCGACATTCCCTATCGCGCGATCACACCGAAGGCCAGCGAGTGTTCCAATTTGTTGGTACCGGTGTGCGCCTCTGCCAGTCACGTCGCCTTCTGCACCATCCGCCTGGAACCGACCTGGATGCACCTGGGCGAGGCGGCCGGGATCGCTGCGGTCATGGCCGCAAATGCAGACAAACCGGTGCGGGCGATCGACATCGAGCCGCTCCAGGCTCGCCTGCTCGAACTAGGCATACCACTAGAGCATCCCGAAGGTCCGATGGCCTATGAAAAGAAGCGCGGCAAACCCAGAACGTTCGCGCCCGATGATGTAGTGAAGGAATTCTTCGCCAGTGCCGATAAGAATGGAGACGGTATGGCATCGAAGTCCGAATGGGATGCGGCGAGACCCACATGGGAATGGCTCTTTGACCATATGGACAAAGACAAAAACGGACAACTCGACCGCGCCGAGTACAAAGCCTTCCAGGATTACAAAAAGGAACACTCTGACTGGCGAAAAAAGCTGGAATCTAAATGAAGAAGGCCACCATGAACGTCCAACCATGCGGGTCACGTCCAACCATGCGGGTCAGGCAACGTTTCTTGACTGTTCGAAGTTCTTAGGACGAGACCACGCGAATCCCTATATCCACGGATGACCGGGGAACTTTTTCGCGAGGTCTTTACGATGCTTGGGCAATTCGCGCGCCCGGAAGTGCGCCCAGTCAGTGGTGCTGGCGAGGCATTTCCCCTTGGGAGGGCAGAGGTTGAGCTGGACCGGGATCTGGCCCTCGCAGACGGTGGGATGCACTTCCAGCTCGAAGCAATCCTTCAGTTTTACCTGAGCTTCCGGTGAGTCATTGAGGTAGGAAACTTTTACGCTGCCCTTTTCGACCCACGGGATTGAGAGTGGCAGCAACTCATCAAGCCAACTGATTTGCCCTTTTTCCAAATGCTGGTGAAACGCGGGAATGAGCGGCGCGGCCTGGGCATCCTTCACCCCCGTGAGGCCGGAGAAGGCACGGGCAAAGCAGGCGGTGACCGCAGCTTCATCGAAGGGGGCGAATTCCAGTTCGGGCATGGTGGCGTGGACGAGGTTCACCCGGGCGATGAATTGCTTCAGCCGATGATCCATCTTCGGCAAGTCAAAGGCCCCCCTCCCCTGCGCTTCGGCGAGACAGCGTCCGCTGGCAAGTGGATCGAGATCGTTTTGCTGTGGCTTCTGCTCGATGACAAGATCCCGGTAGCGCACGAGTTTCATCATGGCGACGCGTTTGTTCTTCGCGTCGAAAAGGTGCTCCAAGGTGGTGCTCAGATGCTGGGGGAACATCTCGGTGATCCACGCGGGTTTCACGGCGGTGGCGAGGCTGAGCAGGGTCAATGGGGTGGAGCCGCGCGAGGGAACTTGATGCAGATTGGCGGCGACAAAAAAGGAGGCGTCCTGCACCACGCTTTCGCGCACGAGCTGGCCTTCCCTTTGCTCAGTGAGCTCGCACCCGGGCTTGCCGGGTTCCCGTCGTTTCGCGAGCTGATCAACGAAGCCGGCCATGAGGCTACGAAGGAGGGCTTCGTCGTTTTTTGGCGAACGGTCAGGTGCGGCCTTGCGGTCGTATAGGCGCTGCTGGTGGGCGACTTGCAGGATCTGTTGGTAGGTCTCATCCACCTGGCGGGCGACGTGAGCGTTGATGCCATGACTGCGGCAGCGATCAAAGCTGAAGCGGTTCGATTTCGCGAAGTCGTAAGCACGCATCAGAGTGATGAAATCAGTCTCCTCGCTGTCCTCAAACATTTCACGGACGGTGGCGGATTTGTCATCATCGCGATTCAGACGCGTGAGCAAATCGCGACCACTGACGAGGGCGGCACACAAAGCGATATCGGGCACGCAAGCACGCTGGCTGGCCTCAATCAACATGCGCGAGTAACGAGGGTGCATGGGAAGGCGCAGCATCTGGCGACCGATGGGTGTGAGCTCCGCATCGAGCAATGCCCCGAGCATGGTGAGCAGGAGCTCGGCGCGTTCGACCGCCTGTGGATCGGGTTTATCCAGCCAGTCAAAGGTGGCGGCTTCGCGGATGCTTAGCGAGTGCAGCAAGAGCACAACCTCGGCGAGGTCACTGCGCTGGATCTCCGGCGTGTTCCGTTCCTCGCGGTTCAGTTGGCCTCCCTCGGTCCACAGCCGATGACAGGATCCGGGTGCCGTCCGTCCGGCGCGACCTTTGCGTTGGTCGGTACTGGCCCGGCTGATTGGCTCCAGCATGAGCGTGCCGATGCCACGTTCGGCGTCGTAGCGGGCCACCCGGGCGACACCGCTGTCGACGACGTGGAGGATGCCGTCGATCGTGATGCTGGTTTCGGCGACGTTGGTGGCGACAATGACTTTGCGCAGAGTGTTCGGAGCGAAGGCGCGGTCCTGCTCCTTCGGTTCAAGTGCGCCGTGCAAGGGAATGCAAGCGACACGCTCCCGGGTTCTCAGATTTCGCAGCGCGTCCAGGGTGCCGTTGATCTCGCCGCGCCCGGGCATGAAGACGAGGATGTCGCCGGGGGCATTGTTATCGATGATACGCTCGACGGCCTCCGCGGCTTGGACGGTGATGGCGCGTTGGTCAGGGCGAGAAAGATAGCCCACTTCCACAGGATAGCTTTGCCCTTCGGAAATAAGGATCGGGCACTCATCCAAATACGCGGCAACGGGTTCGGCATCGAGCGTCGCGGACATCACTAACATGACCAGATCGGGGCGCTCCGATTGCTGCAAGTGTTTCACCAAAGCAAGAGCGACATCGCTGAGCAGGCTTCGCTCGTGGAACTCATCGAAGATGACGGCACCGATGTGGGCCAGCGTGTGATCATCCTGAAGCCAGCGCAACAGGATGCCTTCGGTGACAAAGGCGATGCGGGTGCCGGAACTGATGTGATCGTCGAAGCGGATCTGATAGCCGACTTCCGCGCCGAGTTTACTTTTCCGCTCCGAGGCAACGCGGGTGGCCACGGTGCGGGCGGCGACGCGGCGGGGTTGCAAGACCACGATCATCCTCGTGTCCGCGATCCCCCCATCGAGCAGCATCTGCGGAACCTGCGTGGTCTTGCCTGAGCCCGTGGGGGCGACGAGCACCAGCCGATTGCCACCTTGCAGCGTGCGCAAGATGTCGTCGTGGATTTTCCAGATGGGGAGCGAGGCGGGCGCGGGCATGAAGTGGAGGCCGCAAGCTAGGGCGACAGCACCGGGAATGCGAACACGAAGTCACATGGGCTAGTGCCGGACTGAACAGCGCGGCGCTTTGTCACCAACGCTCAACATGGCCAAAAGTCATGAAATCCTGACCCAGTAAACTTCGTAAAGCGTAAAGGCGGGCGCGTAGATACGCGGGAAGCGAGTGGCGCGCTGTCGATCCCTCGAAGGGACGTGCATCGATCCATCCATGGATAACTAGCGATCCCACGGTTCAATTCAAAGTGCCTCAGTGGGCTCGCGATCCTGCGTTGGTGTGGCTCCGTAGTTTTCACGCTGACGGAAACGCAGATGTCGAATTTAAAATTCACGGACTCAATTTGGATCGGGCTATTTTACGACGAGCTTGAAGGCGAGAAAGACTGTCCGTTGAGCGGGATTGAAGTTGTTGTCACTCACGAGAATCACGGTTGGGCTGCCATCTTTGAGCTTTGGGCCGAGGCACATGCCCTCGAAATTGTCCAGTGATTGATATTTGGCGTCCAGCGATGGAATGAGGTCACGCAAGTCCAAGACGAGCGTCTTACGAGCCGGGCGATGCCTATCCGATGTCGTCCCGATCAGTGAATTTACGCCAGTCACGTCGGACGCGGACTTCAAGTCGACGTGATATATCTCAACGCGTTGCTCCGATCGCCGCGTGCCGGAATCGGTAACGCTCTCCCGCACAAAACTGCGTTCCAGTGCGAGAAGTTCTCGATTTCCTAATGCGACGAGCTCGCTCAGCCCTCGGCTACCAGTTGGATCTGTCTCTTATACACATCTCCGAGCCCACGAGACCGAGG
>CAJXQE010000369.1 GCA_913058215.1 uncultured Verrucomicrobiales bacterium | reverse complement strand
GGGCTCGGAGATGTGTATAAGAGACAGGATTTTGCCCGGGCATCTTCACTTCGATTCCCGAGAACGGATGCAGCCATCACCAAATCGTCGTCTTCAGGCAGTTGCGAACGCGCAGCCTGAGAACTGTCGGCTGCAGTTTTGAGATCCGCGGCGAGTTTGGACCGTATCTCAGACTCACGTTTCACGGTGGCCAGTTCTACCGCAAGTTGTTCGGCTTTATCGAGCGTCGGTTTTGCTTCCCTGACGGAAGCCGTAAACTCGACCAACTTCTCAACATCCTTCAATTTTCGCTGCGCCAGTTTCCAAGCTGTCTTTTCATCGTCGTATTTTTTCCGGGCCGCATCGAGCGTGGCCGTCACGGCCGCGACTCTCTTCTGCTCAGCATCGACTGGCGGTTTCAATTTCCCGGCCTCAGTAGTCGCCGTATCGAGAGCAGCCTTCGCGGCATCAGCAGCTTTCTGTTTTGCGACAAGGGCCGCTTCCAGCTTCGGTAAGGTTGGATCGGATTTCCCTTCCACCGTTTTTGCGACGACTTTCTCTCTGGCCTCTTTTGAGATCTTCATGGCTTCGTTTGCCTTCGCCATCGCAGTGGCCGCTGCGATTCGTTTCTTGTCTGCAACCGCCAGAGCCGCTTCAGGAACGGCTGCAATTTTACGTGCATCATTCCAGGCCGTTTTTGCCTGGTCGAGCGCTTCCGCGGCAGCCTGAGAGAGATCCATGCGGCGCACGTCCTCCGCCTTAAGTGCTTCGATTTTGCCTTTCACTTCATCGGCCTGGCGAGTCAGCTCCAGAGGCATTTCAAATTTTCGCTGATAGGTCTCTGTCAATGATAGTTCCCTCAGGAAAGCCCGCAGATCGTAATTCATCGCGGCGAATTCCGTAGCCAGAAACTCCAGGAGTTCCGGATGAGAAGGCGGATTCGATGCGTGATGAAAATCCAGCGGCTCCACCAATCCCCGACCCATCATTTGCGCCCACAATCGGTTCACGATGTTGCGATTGAAAGCCGGGTTATTGCTTTCCGTTGCTGCCTTTGCAATCTGATCACGACGACTGAATTTCGGGATCGGCTGAATCTTTTTGTCCTTGGGATTCGGCTTCACCTTATACTCCTCGCCCGGATCGAAGCTGGGGTCTGGAAACACGACCTTGTTGTGCAACACCTGCGGAAACGAGGTCGCTTCTACATCAGTGAAAACCGATTTGAATTCACCGCCGCCGATCGCTTTCTCGGCCAGAATAGCAGGTTTCTTTTTGTCCGGCTGGAAAAGATAGGTCCGTCCAAAGAACGCGAACATACCGTAATAATCGCGCTGCAAATAATCCGAAATGTTAGGGTGATCGTGGCATTGGGCGCACTGCAAATCCTGTCCGAAAAAGAGACGGCTTACATCCCGCGTGATCAAGTTGGGTTCAGCCAGACGGTCGAGATAAAACCGCGCTGCCTCCCGGTTCTTTGCATCCGTCCCGTCCGCCGCAAGGATTTCACCCACCAGTTTGTGGTAGGGTTTGTTTGCGGCAAAGGATTCCTCAAGGTATTTCTTCCAGCCCGGTGACTTTACATGCGTCTCCGCCCGGCGTTCCATGATCCACACATCAAATGTCGTTGCAAGATGCTGAAAATGCTCCCGCTTTGTCAGCAACTGATCGATTAGTTTAGAGCGCTTGTCAGGAGCAGCATCTTTAAGGAATGCCCGCGCTTCTTCTGTCCTTGGAATCGTACCTGTCAGATCGAGGTGAATCCGTCTCAGGAATTCCGCGTCATCCGCCCGCTCTCCGGGCGGCGCGACGATTCCCCTAGCAATGATTGCATCGATTCGTTGATGGATCGGAGGGCTGGCTGCGAAAACTGGCGACAGCACTACCGTAAGCCCACAAAAGACAAAAAAACTCAAACGGCAGACGGTGGAAGACAAGAACATGCGATTCGGTGTAACCCACTGGTAGTGTATGTTTCACAGCACGGGAAACAAGTCGGGCCCACTGGCGTGATGCAGGGGTGCGCGAACGCGGTTGTTACGAACCGCCGCGAACTCTTTTTTTACGAAACAAGAGAAGGTGATCTCGGCGTCCCGCCGATGATTTTAACGAGCCAGCGTCAAGATTGTGGTGAGGTGTTCGATTTCATGGCCCACCCCGGCGCAAAACACGCCTTCAAGAACAAGGCTCATTTTCACAGAGCGAAGACTATTAACCACTTCTTTGACCGCACGATTGGAACGAAGAACTAGCGTGAGGAATACTCTCAACGAAATATCTATTTCGCTCCTTTCAGAAAGCATAGACTTCAATTATCAGCCTTCTTCCAGTAGCGGAGGCGCTCAAATTCAATACGACCCACGCCACTTCCTCCCAGAGTTACCCCCCCCGGCGTTAAATCAAAATCAAAAGTTAGCTTTTCCCCAATTTGCTCTCCATCAAAGAAAACTTCAACGGTATTATCGGAGATAAGAAGTCCTACGGTATGAAAATCTTCCGTCTTTCGTGAGCTTAGTCGGTGAAGTCTTACGGGCTTCATTTTCTTCTCCGCTTTATCCCACATACTTGAACGGCAGACAACTTGGCCACCATTTCCCACAGAGATTTGGATTCCCCGGTTTTCTCCAGGCACTAAATTTGATAAACAAAATATCCACGCAGCATCATCTTCCTCGAAAAGTCGACCTTCAACCTCTACCACTCCATTGTCATAGGGCATCTGTCTCCAGGAGTAAGTGCCTCCGTTTTCCAGGTTGATGTAGAATTTTCCATCCGCCTGGCCCCGGCCCGTAATTTTGGCCCCGGTCTCATCGTCGTAATCTCTCACGACAGACGGCGGATGATTCGATAAATCACTAAATCCGAAGGCCTGCAAATGCGCAATTGGGATTTCGGGGGGATCCGGATTCACAGGCAGTGGAAGAGGCTGTGGCAGAAGATTCTCTTTTACTGGTGCCGGAAGGCTGGGTGAAATAAGTAAATTACGATAGGCCTCCACTTTTTTTGCATTCGCAAGGTCATTTGTTTTACCTAATTCGCTTTCGAGATCATTTAGAGATTTTCGAAGTTCAGAATTGAAAGTCGTTTGGATCTTCTGTCTGTTGCTTGTCCAAATTTCACGCAAGTCTTTTAGTTCTTTTGATGCATCTTCAAGCAAGGGCGGTAAGCCAACTTTGTTTGCTACCGTAGCTACTGGATCAGTCGGATATACTGCCAATGATTTTTGTATAGCCTCAATTGCCAACTTCTCTTTTTGGAAAGCGGTCACCAAATTTAGATTTCCAATATCTGCAGCCTGACTTAGAGAACCATCAAGACGGCTAAGATATTGCGTAGACAGGCTCCCCACCCGTTCGCTCCGGACTTGAAAGTGTTTATCGAAACTATCTTTGAAGCCGGGAATGTTGAAAAGAGGCGACTCAGGGGCACCTTCCACTCCGTCCTTACTTTTACTATTGCTGTTGGCCTGGAGGAAGCCTGCGCTATCCTTTGTCTCAACGGAAGCTGGGGATTTCATCTCCGCTTTTTTAGTTTCCGGCTCTTTCGCAACATCGGCTTTAGCTAATGACGGCTTTGGTTTATCAGGTTTACCGGAAGAAGCTAACTTCAAGGGGGCGCTAATGGCCGCAGGTTTTTCTTTGACTGGTGGCTTGTCGCCTAATGGCTCAGTTTTCCTGCTATCCTGGGAAAGGTCGCCCCCGCTGCTTTCAGATACCAACGCACCGTTCTTTTCCCGATTCATTAACACGATACCCACTCCTCCAAAAACAATCAGTGCCACGGCTCCAATAAGAGCTCCCTTTTTAGTTCTTCTCTTTTCCACAGATTTGATGGCGGTTTTTGATTCCTCTTCCTCCGCTTCAATTTGCATCAAGGTCGTGGGAGAGATCAGAACAGGATCAAGTGCTAAGCGAAGTTCGCTGGCAGATGAGTAGCGAGTGTCCGGATCTGCATACATTGCTTTTTCAATGGCTTCATCCAGACGAGGGTCCAACTCAGCCCGCATCTCACTTGGCGAATCAAAGTTCCCCCTCGGGAGTTCGCCCGTTAGCATGCGGTAAAGCATCACTCCCACGGCGTAGAGATCGGCCCGGTGATCGGGGAGTTGCTCAGCGTCAAAGGCTTCGGGTGCGATAAAGCAAGGAGTGCCCACTGCCATGGCTGTCATAGTAAGTCCCGTTTCCTCCTCCTCATCAATCATCAATGGTTTCGCCAAACCAAAATCCGCGATTTTCACTTGTCCCTTGCTGTTTAGTAAAATATTGGCGGGCTTAATGTCACGATGAACTATTCCGTGCCTGTGAGCGTAATCCAAAGCATCCAACACATGCGCGATAATAGTCAGAGCGCTGTCCTGCGGCAGAATTTCGCCGTGCTCCTTGAGATACTGCTGGATGTCCATTCCATCGACGAACTCCATCACAAAATAGAGTTGCCCCTTTTTAGTTTCTCCAAAATCAAACACGGAGACGATGGCCGGGTGGCTGAATTTGGCCATGGATTGGGCTTCCCGCCTAAAACGAGCGGCGAACTTCAATTCGTCATCCCCCTGTGTGAAGGTTTCAGGCAACAGCTTGATGGCCACGATACGGTCGAGATTTGCTTCGCGAGCTTTGTAAACGGCACCCATCCCGCCACGCCCTAGAATGCCGAGAATTTCATACTCCGGCAGCATTCGTTGGAGCTCATCCGGCAAAGGCGGTTCCCAGCCTTTGGATGACGGTGAAGGATTAGAGGACGAACTCATTGTATGTGTCTAGTGGAATGGACTTCCTGCCCATCAATTGTCCGTGTTGTTCTTAATACTCGTTATGACAAAGTTTGTTTGGATGTCTTACGGGGATTTTCGTCTTTAGTTACTGGATGAGCTGGTATCTTGCGGCCTGATCACTAAGGGTGCCAACACACAACGGAAACTGCAGTCATAGCTGCGTGACGATAAAAATTTACTGCCGCGACGAGATGACAGAAGAGATCCTGTTCTGGCATAGCTGTTCCACCATCCTCCACGCAGCACGTGCTTTTCTTTTGCCTCCGAAAACCAATCGCTACACAACTCGTCCACATTACCACCCAAATCATAAATCCCGTATTCATTCGCCTCAAAGCTCCCCACTGGAGAAGTTCGCCTAAAGCCATCGTTGTATCCTGCAATCCGATTTCGTTCCGGCTCAAAGTCAGGATCATCAATCATTTCCTCTCCAAAGTAATTGCCTGCCCCCTTTGGCGGCGGCCACTCGTTTCCCCATGGATAGATATCAGTGATTTTACCAGCTTTGACCGAAGGCATCAATTCAGCATCTTCCGTTTCTCCAATCCCAACGGCGCAACTCCACTCGTGATCATTCGGCAAGCGGTAATGCTCGTTCGGGCCTATCCCACCCGTAATGCGATCTACTTCCGTCAGCCATTCACAAAATGCCACGGCATCCGCCCAGCTCACTCTAGTCGCGGGTTGATCGCCTTCCAGAGCGTAATCAGATGCCACCCACGAGAGCCCTTTCGCCTTAATGAAAGTTTCGTAGTCTTTCACCCGTGTTTCCCAAATGCTAAAAAGAATCCTCTCTCCGTCAGTCGGACCGCCCGTGATAGTTACTGGAACAAACTTCATCGCCAAGCTATTTTCTAAAGGGAGCTCTTTGGTAGCAGATATATAGTCCGGTGAATAGCTCACTACGACAGGCTTTGGTCTCTCGGATTCCGGGAGAGGCATATTTGCGAGAGCCTTACGAAAAGCTTGCACGGCCCCTGCACTGTTAAAATCACGATCTTTAGTTAATCTCACCTCGAGAATTTTGAGGGATTCCTGAAGGAGAGGAGCAAGTGATACTCGTATCTTCCGCCTTTCCGTTGCCCAAATTCCGCGCAGTTCGGACAAGTTCTCTGGGCTGCTTTCGGGTAAGAGAGGTAAAGCCGCCAGGTCTTTTGCCGCAAGCATTGGATCGACAGGCGGGTTAGCGAGTGATTGCTGCAATGTATCAACCCTTGCCCTTTCGCCCTTAAAAGCTTCCGCCAGTTTGGTGTTTTTGACATCGACGGCTTGCTTGAGAAGCGCGTCGATTTTCTTCATATAATTTGTTGCTAGTCCCCCTACCTGCTTGTTCCGTACGGCAAGATAGCTGTCAACCCGTGCCCTCAATCCAGGAATACCGACAGGCAATGATCGGGTCGGCTCGGGCATTTTATCCGGCAATTTTTCAGGGGAAGAAGCTTTAGCGACAGAGGCCGGAGCCGTATGATTTCTTTGAGTGGAAAGATCAGCGGGATGTGTTTTCCTCACGGAACTGGGAGCCACCACCACTCGAAACCCGACAGTACCATAACGGACCGTCGGGGGATTGGCACCCCGATAGGAGGAAAGAAGGTTTCTTTTCCCGGAGGCTTCCCAGCATGAACCACGCAGCACTCGTTTCTCGTGCTTTGCAGAAAACCATTCCTCGCACCATTCATGCAGATTTCCGCTCATATCAAAAAGTCCATATTGATTTGGCTCAAAACTTCCCACCGATGCCGTTCGTTCAAAGCCATCATCATAACCCTCGAGGGTTTTCAAATCCGGATTCCATGGAACTGGGTTCGCCTTTGTTTCTTCTCCATAATAATTCCCCGCCCCTTTTTGAGGTGGCCAAACGGAACCCCAGGGGAAGACTCCTTCGATCTTACCTTTCTTTTTATCGGGTAAGATCAATGCATCCTCTTCGTTTCCAATCCCAACAGCACAACTCCATTCGTGATCAGTCGGCAGACGGTAATTCTCATCCTTGCCTAGTTTACCCGTCTTCCAATCCTCCTTAGTGAGCCAATCGCAAAAGGCCACCGCACTCTCCCAGTCAACCGCCGCCGCCGGGTGATCGGCTCCCTGAAAAGCTGGCTTTCGCCATTTTCGGGTCGGATTTGCTTTGATAAAAACAACATAGTCCTGAACTCTCGTCTCCCAAATGCTGAAAAGGACCCGCCTCCCACCACTGGGCCCTCCAGTGATCTGCACCGGCAAAAAACGCATCCCCAGACTATTCTCAAAGGGCGTTTCCGTTGTCGCTGATGCTACGCGTTCCGTGGAGTGAACTCTGGCAATTTCCTTTTGGGGAGGCTTCTTTCTAACCGGTAGATTTTCCGAATTCTTAACAATAGCCTCAGTCACCTCCCACACATTCTCCGTGCTCTCCGTGCTCTCCGTGCTC
>CAJXQE010000368.1 GCA_913058215.1 uncultured Verrucomicrobiales bacterium | reverse complement strand
ATCTACACTATCCTCTTCGTCGGCAGCGTCAGATGTGTATAAGAGACAGGACTTGCTACTGGAGCCCAAAGTTGCACTCGCCTCAGTGACTGTAAACCCACCGGCCTATGCCCGTAGACCGAAGCGAACATTTCTAATCGGCGAAGAACCTCTCGCTGCTTTGCGAGGGTCCGAAATCTCGCTCTCGGTGACGAGCAACCGGCCACTCCATGAAGGTGAGATTATTTTTTCACCCGAGGGCGCTGCCGAAGGAGAGGGCAAAAGCATTGACGGAACTCGTGGAGGAACTCAGACCATGACTTTCGAGTGGACTCTGGAAGAGGAAGCTGAACTCGACATCGCCATTCGGGATATTCGAGGAACCGGCAACAAAGCGCCATTCCTGATTTCTCAACGAATTGTGCCTGACAAGGCACCTAAAATCACCTTGGAAGAACCACCACTTCATCTCATGGCGACCCCTTCGATTAAAGTCCCGCTTGCAGGAAAAGCGGAGGACGACCTTGGACTCGGACGCATCGAACTGGTTCGCACGGTGGTTGGGTATCGTGACCGGATGAATAATATCAGCCCTCCGACTCTGGAACGCCGCTTTGAATATCAATCCAAGCTGGAACTTTCCACACTCGGGGTTCAGCCGGGGGAAACTCTTGAATTTTACCTGGAAGCGATGGACCGAAATCCGAATCTCCTCGGAGTCGCCGCCTCGGAAGTTGCCCGGGTTCAAATCATCTCGGAAGAGGAATACGCCACCATGATTCGCTCCCGAACCACAGTGAAAGAATTCTCGGAACGGTTCAGTGTTGTGAATCAAGCTCTGCGCGAACTGCGTGAAGCGATAGAGGAACTGAAGGAAGCTCGCAAAGCTGGAGACGAGGCGAAGGAAGCAGAGGCCCGGGAAAAGGCGGGTAAAGCTGCGGAACAGGCATCCAAACTTTTCGAAATGCTATCCAAGGACTTTGCAGCATTCGATCTGGAGAAGGAAGCGATCGAGAGCTCAGCCGAAACGCTCAAGGATATTCAAAGTGTTGAAGAACAAATGAAGGGCGGTCAGCCGCTTTCCGATGAGCAACTCGAAGAAATGATGGAGAAGCTCGGCATTCAGGAGCAGCAATACCGCGAGCAGCAAAAGAAAGCTGAACAAGTCGCCGCTGTGGGAAACCTCATGGAGCTGGCCTCTCAGTTTTCTGCGCTCGTCAGGGATCAGGAATCATTGACTCGGCGACTTAAGAAGTTTGAACAGGAAACCCGGTCTTCAGATATTCCTTTCTTGAAAGCCTTGGGTAAGGATCAGGGTGCCCTCCGCGAGCGACTGGAAAATTTCATGGAGGACTTGGAAAAGCGAATCGACGAGTTGCCTCCGGAGTTTCAGGATCTCGCAGAAAGCTCCCGCGAATTTCTTGAGGCGACCAGAAAAGCCAAGGCAGAGGCCGACATGCAGGAGTCGACTGACTCCTCCAACAACGAGGACGGTGGACAATCCTATCAGTACAGCTCACTGGCACTCGAGAAATTGAGCGCTCTGCTTGATCAGAACCAATCCAACTCCTTCGCCGGAATGTGTGAGGGTAGAATGCAGTTCAAACCACCGGGACCACTCAAGAAGACTCTCCAACAGATGCTTTCATCCATCGGATTGCGACGCGGTCCAGGGTCCGGGTCCGGAAGCGGATCGAAGCCGGGGGGCGGACAGGGAGGCCCCGGAGCTGGAGGCGGATCGGGCGGAGGTGGAGATTCCAATGACGGCTATTCCATGGGAGGTTATACCGCGCTCGACATTCCTGTCATCGGCCCTCCCCGAATGCGACTTCAAGATACTCCCTTTTCGCAAACGTCAGATGGCGAGTCGGACACCCCGAAGCGAAACGAGGGCGCCCTTGCAAGCGTTGATGAGTCGGATCGACTGAAACTTACCAAGACAGATCCTGTTACCGGAACCGCCCCTGACCTTGACCGCGTTCCCGAGAAATATCGGGATGCCGTGAAGCGCTATTTTTCTCCTGACAAATCTCCAAGCTCAACAACTCAACCCAATGAATAAGTTACTCCCGATTATTCTCGCAGTGTGTTTCGCAACACCGGCATTCGCTGAAGAAGGTGTCGTTCAATGCGCCAACCTCATCTACGCAGGCACAAAGACCTCGCGTTGCTTCAGTGATCAATTCCTGAGCACCATGCAGCAGAAGACGGCGATTCCGGCGGAGCGGCGTTTTCGAAGCGTAAAACTCGGTGCGGATGAACTCTTCGAATATCCTTTCGTGATGATGACCGGAGAGTCTTCGTTTTTTCTCACCACGAAGGAGAGAGATAATTTGAAACGCTATCTCAACAGTGGCGGTTTTCTTCTCGCTTCCGCGGGTTGTTCTAACAAGGACTGGAACCGCTCCTTCCGGGCAGAAATGAAAAAGATTTTTGGCGAGGAGTCCCTGGGTGAAATCAAGATGGATCACCCGGTTTTCAAAACGGTTTACACGATCGAAAAACTGGAGCTGTCCAAAAGCACCGGAGAGGCGACTATCGAGGGAGTAGAGGTCGACGGGAAATTGGTCGTGGTCTATTCCGAGGAGGGGCTCAACGATACATCGAACCGGGCCGGGTGTTGCTGTTGCGGAGGGAATGAAATCCGCAACTCTATGGAAATGAACGTGAACATTCTGGCTTACGCCTTGCTTTACTGAGCGGGATGGTTCGAGCGGAGCACAGATGGCTTTACGGCCTCTCATCGAAAGCGCGATTCAATATCGCGGCGGCTGTGCTCGCACTTTCCTCGATCATCGTTTCCACATCGTCGGCAGCGCCCCCAACGGGTCTGGGAAACATCTCCAGTGAAACAGAGACGATTGTAAAAGAAGGCACGACCAGCGAAGGGCTTTCCTGGTACGACAGTATCGAGAATGCCCTCGGTGTTGCAAAGGAGGAATACCGCCCCGTGGTGGTGTTTTTCTACAGCCCGGAAGACGGATGGTGCGGGCGGATGAAAGCTCAGACCTTCACCGATGAAGCCGTCAAGGCACAGCTCGAACATTTTGTGAGAGTCGAAGTCATCATTGAGGACAACCAGCAAACAGCGGCCCAGTATTTGGTGCGCAACATTCCTTCGATCAGGATTCTTTCTGCGGACGGAAGAATTCAACAGGGGCGTGATGGTTTTGTCTCGGCTCCCGAAATGCTGCGAATGCTGCGAGGAGCATTGAACACGGAGTTCCTCAAGAAAACGGACCCTGAGTTTCAAAAGCTGATCACGGCACTGGAGAAAAACACGATCCAATCTAAAGAGTGGCCGGGAGTAATGATCTCTCTGGGAGAACCCCAGAAACGGGAAACGCTGCGTCAACTGATTCTGAAGTTGAATCCTTTTCCAAGAAGAGAGTTGGTCTCTTCGCTAACAGACTCCCGACTGGCTGTTCGCCTCGGAGCATTGGAGATTCTTGAAGAACTGGCCGGCGATAACTTTGGATTAGATCCCTGGTCCGGCGCCGTGGAAACGCCGGAGAAAACAGTCGCCCTGGAAAGATGGTCCGATTGGTTGGAGAAATCTGACGGAGAAGGCGTGACCCAAATTCACAGCGTCTTGTCTGATGCACAGATCTCCTCTTACATTCGCGACATCATCGGTGAAAACCGCGAGCGATCTGTCCGGGCCCGGACAATGCTTCGAAACGGAGGAGACAACGCCGCGAAGGCACTACAGAGTTTCCTCGGACAAAACGCTGAGATTTCACCCGCTGCCCGGAAGCGGGTTCGTGAATTGTTTTTTGCTCTGACCATTCCCTCTCTAGGTGGGCATGATCCTGATACGCTTGCCCATCGACTGGTTCATGGAAATCTCGATTCCCGATTAGAGACGATCACCCTATTGAAAGATTCCGGACGGGCGGCTCTTCCGATTCTTTCAGATTTCCTCAGAGATCCCGATCCACTGATTCGTGAAACAACCGCAGACGCTATTCTCTCTGCGGGAGGCGGCCTTGCCATTCCCCTCGTGGAGACGCATGCAGAGGGAGAGAAAGACAATGCGGTGATCATGGCGATGCTCCGCACAATTGGAGTGGATGAAATCAAGGAAGGGGTAAAGCTGGTCGCGAAATATGCGGATCACGAAGACGAAGATCTCGCGATCATGGCGCTGGAAAGCCTGGGTGCTCTTCGCGCTAAGGACGAGTCCGAGTTGATCCTCGGCCAACTCAAAGACGAGCGATGGAGAATTCGCGTTGCCTCCCTTGAAGCGATCGGAAAGATGAAGGACGGCAAACACGCCAAAAGCGTTAGACCACTCCTTTCCGATGACGACGAATTTGTCCGTGTCGCGGCAGTCCAGACCCTGGCCTCTCTCGATGACAAAACCGCACGCAAAGACCTCCTCGCATTGTATTCGAAGCACGAAGAGACACGCGGCCCGGTCATCAGCGCATTGCTTTCGATGAAGCTCCCTCTCCCGGAATCCCTGAAGGAAGACCTCGCTGAGAGCGGTCCTGATGCAATTCTTTCGGTGATCGACGCGGTGGGGAGATCACGTGGCAAACAACTCGATGCCATTGCTTCTTTCGTTGACCACGAGGACTTGGATGTCTCCTGTGCAGCCCTTCGGCAGGTTGCCGCCTACGGAATAACTCAACGGAACTATCAGGTGAAAATAGGTCAGGTGCTTGAGGAGGGAACACCGGAGAAAGTTTCCGCATCACTGGAATCTCTCAAATTTCACAGTGCTCAGTTCAGTGCCTTTCAGCGAACACTTGGAGAGACGGAGAATGCCACCAGCATTGGGACTCCGCCGATTATTGAAGAGATCTACGATATCCTCCTGGAACGGGAACCTGTCCTTACCGAAGGCGAAGAGGCACCAGCCGACCCATTGCTTCATTTATTTTCTGAGATCCGTCAGTATCTGGGAGAGGAACACAGCGATTCTATTCGCCACTCCGCTTCGATACTCCTGGCGAAAGCAGGAGATCCAGAAGCCATTGACCTGCTGAATTCCAGTCTCGATCGGCGGAGCATTTCGCAGAGAAAGAAAATCGCCGAAGGCCTGGAGACAGCTCCGGAGGGCGCCCTTCCCGTATTGGTAAAACTGATGCGTGACCGCTCCTCTGAAGTTCGCTCCGCTGCGGCCACTGCAGTTCTCGAACACGAGACCGATAAAAAATTTGTCGAAACACTGTTCAAAGAAGTCACCAGACCTGCGACAAAACTCCAACCCTGGGAAGTGAAAATCAGTTACCTCGAGGACGCGGTTAAAAGCGGGTCAACCAAAGGGCTGGGGAATCAATACGCAAGATCCATTCTCGAAGATTCGGTGGACCCGACTCTGAGGTCACTCGCTACGATCACTCTTCGTCATGCCTGGAAATTTGGTGACGAAAATCTATTACTCCCACTAACAGAATCTGAAGATCCACTTCTCCGTCGGGCCGCCTGGTTTGCGATCGGAAAGAACAAGAAAAATCTTCTCACGGAAAACATCTCTAAAATCGTTAGCGATCCTTCCGAGAAGGTCAGAGCGGTCATTCCTTTCCTGCTCGATCAAAACGGACGTTACTGGGTTCACTATTTTGACGATGAGAACTCGCAACGATATTACGATTACAACTCCAGCAGCTCGTCTAGGAGAACCCGCAAATTTGATGAAGAAACCCGGAAAGGCCTGCTGACCCTTTCCGAAGACTCTTCACCGGCGATTCGGGTGGACAGCTCCTTTCTCCTCATGTCGAGCGGTGAGATACTGGATGCCGCCAGTTTGGAATCCACGCTCAGTTCTTTTCCGGACCGGGAAAGTATTCAAACCCGTGTCAGCGATTATCTTGAGAGAGATTATCAAAAACTCGATAAGAGCTACGATTTCCTGCTCAACCATATTAATCCTCAGAGAATCTCGACGACCGATCTGAAAAAAATCTATGCCCATTTCGGAGCGAACCCTGAAGGGGAATCCGCTCCCGAATACGATTGGGTGAAGAAGGATGCAAAGGCGGACAAAGCCCCGGAAACTGTTAAGTCGGGCAATGAGCAGGAACCGGGCAATTTTCCTGATGCAGAAGAGAGTGCAGTCGAGCTGGTCTTCTTTCACAACCCGGGCTGCAAGGAGTGTGACCGGGTTGAAGAATTTCTCGGTGAAATGAAGGCGGCCTTCCCGCGGCTTTCCGTGCAGCGCCACAACATACGGGAATCCGAATCCGCCCGACTTAATGAAGCTCTTTCCGAAAAATTCGGTGTTCCTGAAAAAATTCGAATGGTGGCACCGGCTGTGTTCACCGGCGACGGCTACCTGATCAAAGATGACATCCTTCCCGTGGCCCTTGGCGATTTGATCGTTCGCTCCAGTACCGCAGGGAATTCCACGGGCGGATGGTCCGCTCTCGACGCCAATTCTATCTCCGCAGCTAGTAAGGCAATTGAGTCCAGATTCTCATCTGTTGGTTTCGCAGTAATTCTTTCCGCTGGAATCCTCGATGGAATCAATCCCTGCGCCTTTGCCACGATCATCCTTTTTCTCAGTTATCTTCAGATCGCCCGACATAGCCCGCGCCAAATCCTCATGGTTGGAGCGTCTTTCATCCTTGCTGTTTTCCTAAGCTATTTTGCTCTCGGCCTCGGACTGGTGGAGGTGGTGACACGCCTCCAGTTTTTGTCCGGGGTAGGTATGGCTCTCAACTGGGCTCTGGCCATTTTCGCCCTCATCATCATGCTGCTCAGTATTAAGGACGGAATACTCTGCCTTCAAGGTCGCCTCGCCGACACGACCTTGCAGCTTCCTGTTTTTCTGAAAGACCGAATTCGAAAAGTCGCACGGACCGGCGCACGCCATCGGCGCTTTGTCATTGCCGCCTTCATCAGCGGGATAGTCATCTCGGTCCTGGAACTGGCCTGCACCGGACAAGTCTATCTTCCGACTATTAACTACATGGTTCAGGAGGGAAAAGGCTCAGCTTACGCGTATCTCCTTCTTTATAATATCGCCTTCGTTCTACCATTGGTGATCGTTTTCATCCTGGCTTACACAGGATTGCGGAGTGAAGCCCTCATCGAGTTCCAACGGAAACACAGCGCCGCCATCAAATTCGCTACGGCCGCCCTGTTCCTCGCATTGTTTGTACTTTTGCTCTGGCAAATCTATCGGTAGGTTCTCCTACATATCTGTCTCTTATACACATCTGACGCTGCCGACGAAGAGGATAGTGTAGA
>CAJXQE010000367.1 GCA_913058215.1 uncultured Verrucomicrobiales bacterium | reverse complement strand
CTCTTCGTCGGCAGCGTCAGATGTGTATAAGAGACAGCAGTAATGCTGGAAGCGCCACGCTCAGGCACAAAACCAAAAAGTAACTTCCAGTGAGTTGCTCGGAAAGACCAAATACGAGTGGACCAATTCCACTGGCGATTACAATCAGGCTCATGTTCACGCCCGAAATAGAGCCCAGCCATTTCCTGCCGAAAAATCTCGGCCAGACCAGACCGCTCAGGGACATGAAGGAACCTCCACACAATCCATTTCCAATCACATACGCCCATTCGCCAGGAGCTGTGTTCAGTTTCAAGAGTCCAACGGCGCCAATCACCGCACCAATGTTCAAGCCAAGCAACAACCACTTGAGTCTCAAATACGGATTGATCCAGCCTACGAACAGACTGGTCACCACACTGATCACGGCCATTGGGATAAACAGCGAGAGAATCTGATTTTTCGAAAAACCAAACTCATCTCCGATTGAGACAATGTGAAATGTGAATGCCGTCGAAAAGAAAGAGAAGAAACTGAATGAAAGACAAAATGCCCAGAAGGTCACGGTCCGAACCGCTTCAACTCTTGTGTATTCGCGATGAATGATCATGTCCTCATTCTTCTCCTTGAGTCCGACGATGGTGCGACCGTCCATCACCATTCCGCACTCTTCCGGCGTATCCCGGAACACGAGCCAGGCAAGCGGTGCCATAAAGCAAATCGAGAGAACTCCGAGGGTAATCCAGGCGCCCTCATGACCGAACCGCACGATCAGTAGATCCAGAACCTTTGGCGCCACTGAAAATGCGAAAGAGACCGCGATCCCACTGATCGCAAAAGCAAGCCCCCGGCGGTGATCAAACCATTTTCCAACCAGATTGCGGCAGCACATTGTTAGAACGCCCTGGGCGGACATTCGGATCAAATAGAATCCGAGACCGATCAGCAAAAAACCAACCACCGGAGATGCACTGGATGGAAGAAAGCTGGCTAGTCCATCCTGAAACTTTCCAATTCCACTGAGATAGAAAAGAACGACTCCGGTAACAAGCACCGCCACCACACTGAGTTTTCGACCGCCCCAGTCATCGTATAAACGCCCCAATGCCGGGAGGGTCAAACCACTTCCGACTGTGCCAAGACAATAAGCAGCACTCAAGGCAACTCGTGACAGTCCAAGATCAGACATCATGATCTCGGTAAAAACGGAGAACCCCATCGTCTGGCCGGGAATACTGAACAGCATTCCAATCGTCGACGCGACGACGATCCACCAACCATAGAAAAACCCCGTGGACTGTGGTCTAAAAGGAAACTCCACTCTCCACCATTTTGATGAAGCAGAAATCATGATTTGAAGATCATTCCGTTCCCTAACGCAACGACTCCAAATATGCCAGCAGGGATGCGAGCTCAGGGACAGTTAAATTGTCCACCAAGCCCGGAGGCATCATAGAAATTGGCAGATCGGACTGATTCACAATCTCCTTTTTATCAATCTTCTGAACATTTCCTGCAGAATCCCAAACATCGATAATCCCACCCTTTTCACTACTGACAAAGCCGGAAACTTCGCTCACATCCTTCAGAAAAAACAACTTGGTTCGATACCCTTTTGCGATTGAATCGTCTGGCGACAGGATCATTTCCAAAAGTTCCTCACGACTCCTGCCTTTGGCGATCCCGGCCAAATCTGGTCCCCGCGGAGGCGATGATGCACCGACCGTGTGACAGCTTGTGCATTTTGCTTCATCAAATATCTTCCGTCCTTTTGAAGAATCCGCTTTTAGGGAAATCACTTCTTTCCTCCATTCTTCCTCATCCATCTGGCTAATCGTTCTTTTCTCCTTTTCAGACACGCCTGAATACAGACGGCCGGAAGCTTCCTTGGCAGCTGTCTTTACCACTTCGCTTTCACTCGCCTCCAATAGCTTACTGACCGCACTTCTCCCGAATTGAAAACCTGATTCGCCAATCATATTCATCAAGCGCACCTGTTGGTTCTCACCATTCCGATCAATTGAATTCACTGCAGCCTCGATCGTTGCCCTCACCTCAGGCTTCATATCCTTCCGGGAATGAAGCGAGAACAGGAACGCCCAGGCGGCCCTACCGGGTTCCCGACTTCCGCCATTCGCCGTTCTGAGTAGAGAATCAATTCGCCTTCCCATCGCCGGACTCTTTAGTAGCGCTTCTTCAAGCATCGCTTTCGCCTCAGGCGACACATCCACAGCATCCCCCCCGGCGGCAACCTGCATAGCGACTTCCGCGCCACTGCTGTCGTTCGATTCGGCAAGAGCTTTGGCAACCTGCATTCTCATGTTCCCGTCTCGAATCTTGCTCTTTGCGATTTCTTTAAGAAACGAAAAGGATTCTGAAGGGAGAGGATTCCTTCCGATCAGGTCAGCAACAACGATGGGTTCGATTGCTGGATCATCCTTTGCCATTGAGATGAGCCGATCCACTCCCACAATTTCAATATGATTTCTTCTCAATTCCGAAAGGAGGACTTGCTGATTCACTTCCTTGTCATAGGTAGCCCGCTCTAGAACGTCTTGAATCACCGGGGTGCCCTCCCACTCTTCGCGCGAAAAATACGGACCGCTCAAATCTTTGTATTCGCCGGATTCTGAAGTTCCTTCTACAGATGCCTTCTCTCGAAAATAGAGCCGAGCCAAGGCTTTCAGCCCGTAGATCTTCACGCCAGCCATTCTTGTATCCAGCAAACGATCGACGAGTCCCTGAACCACCTCCGGACGATGCATGAATGAAAGCGCTTTCATCGCTCCCGGCCAGAGGTCTTCGTGATTGGGGTCGTCCAATACCAGAAAGCAAACGTGGGAGGCTTCCAGTGTCGTGAGAACCCGTACCGCAGTGTGCGAAACGAGCTGATCTTGATGATCCACTTTTCCAATCGCCGCAATCATCAAATGCCCGGCATTCGACTTCGTTCGCGCCAACGCAACTAACATTTCACGAATCACCTCCGAATTCTTTTCGGTCGCGATCTCATCAAATGCTTCGTGGTTCCCGGCCTCAGGCAAATCCCCAAGCGCACGGAATGCGAGAGCTCTGATCTGCGGGTCCTTGTCGCTCGTTAACTCGACGATGGATACCATTGATTTTAATCCGGGTATCTGCGCCAGAGTATACAATGCAGAAACTCGAGTAAGAGCGGATGCAGCCTCATCGAGTGCCAGTGCGCGCAGTTCATCAACCGGCGGGCGGCTCCGTCGAAGAATCTCCCACTGGGTATGAAGTCGTTTCTGAAGACTGTCTGAACTGAGATACTTCAGCAGATTCTCGCCACCTCCTTTTGAAAGGTCGATAGGTTCAGGGGGCGAACCCTCGATCGACCTCACAGAAGCAATAAACTGTTTCCCGATTTCACCCGCAGCAATATAGAGGCTTCCCCCGGCACCGACCGTCACATCGATTGGATCCCTCACAGATGCCCATTCGTGCTGGGCTTTCTCTTCAATTCTTGAATTCTTAAAGCTTAACTCATGGAGGAATAACCGATGGCGACTTCGATCTACAGAGAGCAATCCCCCATGGCCCGATCCTTCAAAATCGGGATCATCCAGCCATACTGAACTCACGCCCTCACCTCCACCATATGATGAGACAGGAGAAACTCTGTCTTCGCCGAAATTCCGAAAAAGAAGGGGGTAGCCATGGGTTTCAAGGCCTGTGAATTGTTGCAAACCTGCGGACCATTGAAGGTCGTGGTTGGACGTTCCCCGACCAAACACATTTAACATCGAGGAAATGGCAAGCTCGCCCACACTCTGGACACCTTCCGAATAGACATGCAGATCTGAACCGTCTCTACGGATCCTGACAATGCCACCTGTCCGCAGACTGACGGTATTCCCATTTTTCGATTTGATCGATGGCGATCCAGGAAATGGCACAGTCACGTATAGCCATCCATCTCCTCCCAGGCTCATCCTGCGAAGACCTGATGCAGGGAGACCGCTTAGGAGTTCAGTCGACTCATCCTTGTCGCCTTTTGTTTTGATCAGCCCACTTCCATCAAGCACATAGAGGAACTCTCCATCCCATTCCAATCCGACAGGATTGCTGAAGCCTGTCACAAAATCAGAGATCTGATCGGCGGCACCATCACTGTCAGAGTCGATTACTCTCTTGATTGTTCCGTCCTTCTGACAGACAAACAATCCGCCGTTTAAATCGGCAATCATGTCTGTCACTTGATTCACATCGGGAGAAGACGCAAAAACGCTCGCCTCGAATCCCTTCGAAATCCTCAAAGAAGAGGCGCTTCCCTCCAGCTCGGATGAAATCAGCGGCTGATGAATGGTAACTGAAGTTCCATTACTCTGACGGATTGCTTTTCCGCCGGTCGCCAATCTTTTCACGCCGGAAGGTACTCGGAAGGGATCGTCGTAGACTGCGAACTCATGGAAACCGTTCTGATTTGCTGCAAGATCGACCCGGAGGTATCTCACCTCTCCCGGGTCTATTTCGTGCAAACTCACTCTGGTAGGCTCGCCAGCCCCCCCTCCTTCTATCAGAGTTTTCCACTCGCGCCCATTACTCGACGCCTCAATTCTGTAATCCGACTTAAGCGCCTCTTTGCCCCAGTTGATAGCAAGCGCGCCAATTTCCCGGCGCCCCTCCAGATCGATCTCCCACCAGGAAGGTGCGGGACCTGCCGGTTCCCATTTCGTTTCGGCCCGGCCATCCACTGCATCTGATCCGACATTCGCGCCGGAAGATGAAGAGACCATTACCGGTTTACCGGATGCAAGATTGTTTCCAAGTTTGAGAACAGAGTTATCCGGAACGGGTGCAGGCTCAGGAGGCAAGGAAACCGTTGGCATTTCCACGGGCATCGGATCACCCGGGACCGTTGTCTGGATTGGCGGAGGGTCGGAGATTGTCACTTCTTCCACCGAACCTTTATCAAGGGAATTCACCGCCCAGAGAAATCCACGAGCGACCATATCAAGATACGGCCCTGACTGCATTGTCTCGTCGTGATGACCTATCGTCGTTGCAAACACTCGCGCTTTCTTATCGCCATAATGGTGAACCCATGAAGTGGCATTCATCTTTCCCGTGTCTTCAGATATTGATCTTGTCAGGACTGTGGAACCCGGGAGAACCTTCTCCAACAGAAACAACTCACCTTTCGGGGTAGTCCATGGCTGGAATCCCATCATCACAGGATGTTCCAACACCCCTTCTGCTGCTTCCACTTTGAAAGGATGCTCGGAGCCATTCTTCTTCGACACCGCACCGCACAATTCGTACCATCGATCATCATCCAGAGGATACGAATGCATCGAGCAATGGATCATCATCGCCGGCGTCCCCTCCTTATGAGGTTTCAGAATTCGGTCTACAAAACTCTTATTCTTTACGTTCTTAAAACACTCGTTGTGAACGACGACATCAAATCCTTTTGCCCAATCAGGTTTTGAATAGAAAGGAATCGCCACGTAGGAAGATCCACCTCCCTCGTGTATAACGGTCCATTCAATCGTGTCAGCGACGCGTTCGCTAATCCCCGCCGTCAGGATCTTTTTTTGAATCTCGTAATCGTGGCAACAACCACCAGTCACTAGAAGAGCCTTGTAAGTCCTCTTAGGCGGCTTCTCTGAGGGCGGATCCTGCCCACGTAGAACACTACTGAACAATACTGACCACAACAACACCGCCCGGATCAGGAAGACTGTGTTAGCAGGAAATATTGATTTCATTGAAATTCTAGCAGACAAATAATCGTCGCTGTCTGCCCCGTAATTTCAAGCATAGATTCAACAGGATAGAGCCGCAGAAATTCCCAGAAAAGGCCCGGGGCTCCAGCACCTTCTCTGCGCCACCTTCGAATTCGGTCGTTTATTCCTTGAATGCCTCGGCAAACTTTTTGCCCAGATCGAGATACCCCGCAGTGTCGTAGTGCCACTTGTCTGAGTTGCCGTATTTGTCGGTCGAAGTGACAAGAGCAGCATTCTTATCCTTCGTCACAAAGTCCGCCTGTGCTTTCCGAACAACATCGCCATGCGTCCACACTTTCCAGTCAGTGATCCGACCAACGACCACTCTGGCATTTTCATTTCCCAAATCCTTTCTTAAAAGATTCATCAATTCTGACAAGTTGGCTTCGTACTTCGCAGCCACTTCCGGTTCCATTGCATCACTCTCTCCCTGCATCCAAACGATTCCCACTGGAATGAGCTTGTCCTCTTCACCGTCGTCATCAATATCCTTATCAGCACGGGCATTGCTGAGTGTCGCCAGAAAATGGTCGTATTGATTGATCTTCTTACCCTTTCCTTCACCACCTTCCCAATCAGGATCCCACGCTCCAAAGGTCTTCTGTGCCGAAGCGTCTGAACTGATCGAAGTTCCTCCGCGAGAGTATTTGATAAAGGCGATATTACGATCGGGATACATTTCCTTCAGTCGAGTCGCCATTGTGAGCTCCGCTCCAAATCGATCAGAATATTGGTTCACTTTTCCGTCGGAAGCGAAATTGCGTCCATGACCGGCTTTGAGCTCGCTCCACTTCCCCTCTCCACTCGGAGCTTCGCCATCCTTACCCATGTCCCCATGGAAGATCCTGACATCCGGCACTCCGTTTTTCAATTCATCCGGAAGCTCCTTCACAAATCCATATCCATCCATATTGGACTGACCACCGAGATAGTAGACGTGGAAATCTTTTGCAGAAATGGAACTACCAATCGTAAAAATCAGAGTAAAAAAGATGGAAGCCAGACAAATTCTCATTTCGGAGCAAGCAACAGAGATGGTCTTTCGTCAAATTCAAGATGATGCCATTCTCTAGTTGATTGTAAGCTGATGAATCCGCTCTACATTTTTGTGATGAGATTTCCTTCACTCCTGATCCTGACTTCGATCCTGCTGGCAACGGTTTGTATCCAGGGACAGGAGTCTCCCCCGAAGCCAAATATCCTTTTTATTCTTGTGGATGATTTCGGCCAGCAGGACGTGGGCATTTACGGTTCCTCTCTTTACGAGACTCCCAACATGGATCGCCTGGCAAAAGATGGGGCTATGTTCACCGATGCTTACGTAGCCTACCCGCGATGTGTGCCCTCCCGTTTTGCAATTTTCACAGGAAAACACCCGGCACAGTATCAACGCGATCGGGACAGCGTTCATGTGGAACCCGAACGTGATACCGCTGTCGGAAAGCCCTTCCAGGACGCCTGTCTCTTATACACATCTGACGCTGCCGACGAAG
>CAJXQE010000366.1 GCA_913058215.1 uncultured Verrucomicrobiales bacterium | reverse complement strand
CGAGATCAGCCTCGGTCTCGTGGGCTCGGAGATGTGTATAAGAGACAGCCTTCCGCCACGCCGCAGCAGGAGATGAAAAAGAAGACCGTGCAAAAGCAAGTCAAGCGCGCTCCCTCCGCGGCATCGGCCGCCGCTGCACCGATGGCGCAAATGATGAAAGCGAATGCCGAGGCCCGCTTTACGACTCCTGAGGTGACCCGCACCAGTACCGGCCCGCTGGGAGTGGGCGAAGGCGATCTTGGGTCCGGGGCCTTTGGAGTCGGATCAGGATTGGGCGATGCCGGTAGCGGTGGTTCATTTTTTGGGACGGCAACCAGCGGCAATTTAGCGGTGATATTTGATGTCACGGGATCAATGAATGAGGCAAGTGATAGGGTTGTTGCGGAAATCAATCGAAGCTTTAAAACCGCTCATGTGGTGTGTGTCTTTGGGGCAAAATTCCTAGATGAGCCAAAGAAAATGCTCCCCTACGAAAGTAATAAAAACATCCAGCAATCATTGCGGAACCAGCGAAATCAAAGCATGAATCAAAACATGCTTTCGCTGAAGAATTGTGATTCTCTCGAAATGGGGAATGCCTGGCCAAAGGAAAATGTGGCAGACCTGCCAAAGGCAGCAATGATGAAGCAGATGCAATCCCTCGGAAGTCTGGGGACAGCGATGGAGACGCTACTGAATCAGAAGCGCCCGCCCGGCACGATTTTTGTATTTTCCGACTTTAAGGACGGAGCCGATCCGAAATACATGGAAAAGGTCGCGGCGTTAGCAAAGAGAAAGAAGGTAAAGGTCGTGATTTGGTTTCCCTTTAGCAAGTCTGAGCCGTTTAGAGACCGGGAGCATTACGAAACTTTCGTCAAAACGGTGGGCGGCGAACTGAAGATCGAAAAACTGTAGGATCCATGGAGTTCGAGCAATGGCTCACTGCTCAAGGACAGGACGAACGAAACCTACGACGCTGCGGATCCGGAGACGATAGGTGAGGCTCAATCTGAACCCGGAGAACGAGAGTAACGATGAATTTCAATGAATGGTTGGAAAGCGAAGGTCTGGGCCTGATGGCAGAGGTGTTTGCCGCGAATCATATCGATGAAGTCGAAATTCTAGCGGACCTCAATGACGCTGAATTGGAGTCCCTCGGCATCCCGATCGGAGCCCGCAAGAAAATCCGCAGAGCGCTGGCCCGGCTGGGTTATGAGGTGGAAGACACCCAGGCGCTTTCCCCGCAGATGGCCGTTCCGGAAACAGCGCCATCCCCGCCAGAATCCCTGTCTCCTGACCAGCAACCCGCGTGGTCTGAAGAGACAGCGCAGGAAGCAGAACCCCAGCCAGCCAGTGGAGCCCCGGTGGCACCGGCTCAAGCCGCGGCGTTTCCTACCGAGGCTTTTGCCTCGCCTCCTCAGGAGCAAGCCTCTCAACCGCAGGCAACCCACCACCAGCCCAAAGCAAAGAACAGCCGCAAAGCTACGGCGATCATGGTCGCCGTGGGTGTTCATGTCGCCATTATCCTGATCGCCACGACACTGACGATTTTCGCCGCCTCCAAAGACGAACCGGAGATCATCGCCGCGATTGCCCCGCCTTCGACCACGCCTCAGCAGGAGATGAAAAAGAAGACCGTGCAGAAGCAGGTCAAGCGCGCTCCCTCCGCCGCATCGGCTGCCGCCGCACCGATGGCGCAGATGATGAAAGCGAATGCCGAGGCCCGCTTCACGACCCCTGAGGTGACCCGCACCAGCACTGGCCCACTCGGAGTGGGCGAAGGCGATCTCGGAACGGGAGCGTTTGGAGTCGGCTCAGGATTGGGGGATGCTGGCGATGGTGGGGCATTTATGGGATCCAAAGTGCAGGGAAATCTGGCCGTTGTTTTTGACATTACCAAGTCGATGTATAGTGCCAATCCCATCGTCATCGCGGAGATCAAGAGAGCCTTCCAAGATGCTCATGTGGTGTGTGTGTATGGAGCCCAGTTTACCGACCAACCCGCCAAGTTCGTGCGCTACAAGTCGAACGAGGAAGTCCTGGCTCAGGTTAAAAGTGCGAGTGAGAAGATTGGCGCTGTTGCCGTTGGCAAAGCGATGAACGAAGCCCTGTTTTCACTGCGACGCTGCGATTCACTGGCCAGGACGAGGCAATTCGCACTTCAAAGTCTGGGCACGGCCATTGAGAATCTCCTCAATCAGGACAACCGGCCCGGAACGATTTTCGTATTTTCCGATTTTAAGGATGGGGTCGAGCCTGCCTACATGAACAAGGTTCAGGAACTGGTGAAACAACACAAAACCAAAATCGTGTTTTGGAACCCTGGGAGATGGCAGAAAGGCCAGAGGGAAGACCGGGCGCTATACGAGGCCTTTGCCAAGGCCACACGAGGCGAAGTGAAGGCAGGCGGGCTGAAAAGTGAGTGAGTGATTCTTTTGTCCAAAACTTCATCAACCCGAAAAAATTGTGACCACTGCCCGCTCTCGCGGAATCCCCCCCCGCAGCCAGTGCGGAAGATTTCTAGGTCAGCGCTTTCATACAAGCCCAGATAAACAGTGCTCAGTTTCAGCAGAAATGATGCTCCGGGCGATAGATAGAAAAATAGATAGGATGATTCATTCTTTCGATTAGCTCCTGCGAAGCCGATCCGACTCGAGTTAAGCGATTTTACCACAACCGGAACGCAGTGAAGATAGCCGGAGGCAAATGGACACTAATGGCTCCAGCCGATCGAATCCATGAAATCCGTTAAAATCCATGTTCAATCCATGCTCGATGACGAAGCCCATCAGCTTTCTTTTTTGCATGGGGTGCCCCGCATGGATTTAGAAGGATTGAACATGGATGACATGGATTTCAAAAACCAGCATGGCCACGAATACTGAATCCAGCCTTCCCTCTGCCAAAACCAGTCACCCCAGCTCGCCCGCCCAGGCTCTAGCCCTGTCGACCCGCAATCGAGCCGCACTTTTTTGTCCAAATCGGTTCCAAAACGTGGACCTGATATAAAGAGCCTTGTCGCGTGGTGCGACGGGTCGCCTTAATCATCATGAAATCCCCACTCAATCGTCGCCATTTTCTTCGTGGAACCGGAGCGCTCATCGCTCTGCCGGGCTTGGAATCACTGGGCTTCCGCCGCTTTGCTTCGGCCGCTGTGACCACGCCTCCGAAAAGACTGATGTTCATGGGGATTGGTTATGGAGTCACCTCGGAAACCTGGTTCCCCGACATCAATGACACAGGCGCAAACTACAAGCTACCCGAGGGGCTGAAAGCTTTGGCCCGTCACAAGAAGGACTTTACGATCGTCCAGGGCTGTAAGCATCAATACAGCCGCCAGGCCCACTGGGGCAGCACCTATTGGCTGACAGGAGCGAATCAATACGGCACGCCGGGTCAGTCCTTTTCCAACACCATTTCCGCCGATCAGGTGGCCGCCGCGCAGTTCGGCGAGCACACGCGCTACACCTCCATCCAACTGGCCAGTGACGCCAAAGACAGGAATGGCCACGGCCCTGGAAATTCGCTGGCCTGGGATCAGCGAGGCAAACCACTTTCCGCTTGGACCTCCCCTCTGCAAACCTACCTCAAACTCTTCGCCGCAGACGACCTGCCAATCGCTCAGCGCCGGGCTATGCTGGCGGAGGAACGCTCTGTCCTGGACTCCGTCATGATCGAGGCCAAGGACATGCAACGCGGTTTGACGAAGAACGATACCGACAAGCTGGACGAGTATTTTCAAAGCATCCGTGACATCGAGACCCGGCTGGGCAAAGCGGAGCAATGGATGGACGTGCCCAAGTCCAAGGCCCCTCTCGAAGCGCCCGAGGGAGCTCTCGTCGGCCGCAGCGAAATCGCGATGATGTACAAGCTCATGGTGGCCGCTATCCAGACGGACAACACACGGGTCATCACCTACCGCGAGCCCGGGTCCCGTCTGCTGTCGAGTATCGGAGCGGGCGGCAACCCTCACAACGTGAGTCACTATCGCGCCGGTGCGGAAACGGAAGTCTCTTCCAAGATGAGGGACAAGGCGCACAGCGAATTGCTGGCCGGGTTGATCGATCAATTGAAAGCCACCAAGGAAGCCGATGGCAGCAGCCTCTTTGATAACATCGCGCTGGCCTTCGGTTCTAACATTCGTTCGATTCACTATCTCAACAACCCACCCACCCTAATCTCCGGTGGAGGCGCCAATTTGAAGCTGGGACAGAACCTGGTCCTCAATGAGGGAACCCCGCTGAACAACGTCTGGCTGACGATGCTGCAGGGCGTTGGAGTGAATGCCGAGAGCCACGGCGACAGCACTGGAGTTGTCAGCGAATTACAGGCGTAGGGGGGACCAAAATACGATTAACAGGCTTATGACTCTTCACCCTTGCCTGCGTCCTTTCAGGACGCTCTTTTCTCTTCGAAATTCTCCCAGGGTTAAAACCCTGGGCTTTGTGCCGTCGGGCCTTCAGCCCGGCTTGATCCGGAATTCGATGCTGAAAGCATTTGGGCGCGCCACCGATGACACCCACATTGCGAAGCGCATCCGGAATCTGATGCTGAAAGCATCACGGCACAAAGCCCCGGATTTCAATCCGGGGTATGGTGGTTTATGCAAAGCAGGCGTCCTGAAGGGACGCAGGCGATTCTCCGCTATTGCCTCACAAACAAACCCTGTCTGCTCACGAACCAACAGGGCAGGTTCGTTGATCATCCCCTGTTGTATCGTTGCCCTAACAGGGTTACTTCCATTTGTCGCCTCCGCCGAAGAACCCAAACCAGCCCTCCCCGAAAAACACTTCGCGTTCCTCGAAAAATACTGTCTCGACTGTCACGATTCATTGACCGAAAAAGGCGAGGTCAATCTCGAGGACCTGTCGTTTCACATCGAATCGATCGAGCAGGCGGAGAGCTGGCAGAAGGTTCTCGCCTCCCTGAACTCCGGAGAGATGCCACCGGAAGACAAGAAGCAACCCGAAGGCGCTGAGAAGGCAGACTTCCTCGATGATCTGGCACTCACCATGGTCACGGCACTGAAGGTGTTCTCCGACTCAGGAGGCAAGATCACGATGCGGCGTCTCAACAAGCGCGACTATCAGAACACGGTCGAGAGCCTCTTAGGCGTGAGACTCGACGACGCACTCCTGCCCGAAGACGGCAGCACCGGCGACTTTGATACCGTCGGCGCGTCGCTCTTTCTCTCCAGTGACAAGTTTGAGGAGTATCTGAAACTCGGACGCCACTCCATCGATGAGTTCTACGAGAAAAGGGCGGCTCGAAATGCCAAGCCTTTCGTCTACCGCGTGGAACCGGAAAAAACGCTCAATGTCGCTTTGAGACAGGGAGTCAAACGAAATGACGACTACCTGAAACGCTATGCGGCACTGGATGCGGAAATGGACAAGGCACTCGCTCGACCAGAGAACAAAGGCTTTGAAGCCAAGCTGGGCACCAAGGGTAACCGCGGGCAGCTCTACCGTGCAATTGCCCCTCACCTTAAGAAGCTGAAAGGAGCGCCCAACCCGAAGGACCATGGGTTCCCGAATTTTGGCCATGCCGCGAAGTTCTATCCCCAGTTTGCTTCCTACAGTAAGCACTACGCCGATCTTCCCCACAATGACACAGGGACCTGGCTTCAGTTGACGGCTGGTTCCACCATGGTCGTCCTAAACCCGCCCAACAACATGCCTGTCGGAACCTACGCGGTGCGAATCAAGGCGGGGGTCACCAACAAGGCCCCGGCGTTTCGTCACTTCCTCGAACTGGGGCACCCCGAGACGGTTTCCAGAGGGATACTGGATGGCTTCCCCCTGAAGGCGCTGCACGTAACCGGCAGTCCGGCCGGGCGACAACTGATCGAAACCCGGGTGACGGTGAACAAGGATACGAAACGGCAGTTTGCGATCAGAGAACGTCAGCCAGCGTGGGGCCCCTTACTCAAAAGATTCTTCAACCCCTTGATGAATGAAAATGGTTATGGCCATGAACCCTCGATCTGGGTCGACTGGGTTGAGATCGAAGGTCCCTTGCCGCAGGGGAATCCCAGTCCGCTTGAGGCGATCTTTGACGCCAACCCGGCCGGCGGCACTCCGTCAGAGTTGGAGCGTGTCAGGAACATCCTTCACCAATTCGCGGTCAAAGCATTTCGAGAAAGCCGACCCACGCCCGAATTCATCGACTCTTTAGTCGAAGTCTACAAAAACCGATTAGTGATTGATCAAGAGTTCGATATCGCGATTCGCACCCCGCTCAGCATGATCCTGTCGTCTCCCCGATTTCTCTTCATGAAAGAGTCCGGACAGGACGGAGAGCCTCGTGCCTTGAACGATCTCGAACTGGCGGTGCGACTGTCGTATTTCCTATGGAGTTCGCCGCCCGATTCCCAGCTATTGGAGATGGCAAGAGCGAGGAAGTTGCGTGACCCAGCTGTCTTACGTGCTCAAGTGGATCGCCTGATTCAGGACCCCAGAGCGCACCACTTCGTGTCCGGCCTCGCTCATCAGTGGCTGGACATGGAGCGATTGGATTTCTTCCAATTCGATGTCGCCCGACATCGCGAATTCGATGAAAGCACGCGAGCGGCTGCGCGGGAAGAAGTTTACCAGACCATCCTCCACTTGTTGCGGTCGAAGGATCAGGGACAACTGCAGAACCTTCTCAAGAGCGACTACGTCGTCGTCAATGGCCTCATGGCCGCTCACTACGGTCTTAAGGGCGTGGTGGGCGATCACTACCGCAAAGTCAGCCTTCCCGAAAATTCTCCGCGCGGCGGATTCCTCGGGATGGCCGCGATCCATGCCATGGGCAGCGACGGCATCGAGAGCAGCCCGGTCGAGCGCGGGTCCTGGGTGCTGCGCCATCTCATGCATTCGCCGCCTCCCCCGGCGCCGCCCAACGTGCCCCAGCTTTCGCGCCTCGCCGACAAACCCCTCACCAAGCGGCAAAAACTCGCGGCTCACATGGAGGAAGCCCAGTGCGCCAGTTGCCATCGCAAGATCGATCCCATCGGTTTTGGTCTGGAAAACTTCGACGCCGCCGGCAAATGGCGCAGCGGGGAACATCAATACACCAAGAACAGAAAAGGCCAGATGGTGCCCGGTAAAAAAACCACTCCCATCGATGCTGCCGGTGTGTTTCACAACGGGCCGGCCTTTGGCGATTTCCTCGAGCTACGGAAATTGATCGCCAAATGGCAAACGGAAGAATTTGCCCGCAGCTTCACCGAAACACTGATCGAGTATGGTCCTGTCTCTTATACACATCTGACGC
>CAJXQE010000365.1 GCA_913058215.1 uncultured Verrucomicrobiales bacterium | reverse complement strand
GAGATCAGCCTCGGTCTCGTGGGCTCGGAGATGTGTATAAGAGACAGGTTCTCGACTCAGTAACTTGCGCCCGGGCGAAAGTCACCATTCAGGATGCCTCCGGAAAAACCGCAGTTGGCTGGGGTGAAACTCCACTCTCCGTCGGCTGGGTCTGGCCTTCTCCCATCGACTACGAAGAGCGTCACACCGCGATGAAAGATTTCACCATCGCCATCGCTAAAGATCTTAAGAGCTGCGAGCTCAGCGGTCACCCCATGGAAATTGGGGCTGACTATTCCAATGGAGGACTCGAAGAGCTGCAGGAAAAATTTAATGGCGACCGCGATGCTGAAGCAGCCCTGCCGCATCTCGCCGCGCTCGTTTGCTTTTCCCTTTTCGACATCGCTGTCCACGACGCCTTTGGAATCCTCCACGAAGTACCGACCTACCAAACTTATAACGCCGACTTCATGAGCCGGGATCTTGCTTCTTTTCTCGAAGCCGATTCGCAAGATGTCTCCTTCGCAGGGAAATACCCCGAAGACTTTCTGGTGTCCGATGTGGGCATGACCCAACCCGTCTGGCACCTCGTCGGCGGACTGGACCCGATCAGTGAAGCCGAACTCACCGGCGACGAACCGGATGACGGTTACCCTGTTCTTCTTCGCGAATGGATCCGGCGCGACGGCCTCGATTGTCTCAAAATCAAACTGCGCGGCAATGATGCGGAGTGGGACTACCAACGCCTCGTCGAAATCGGAAAAATCTCGCAGGAGGAAGATGTTACCTGGCTCACCACCGACTTCAATTGCACCGTAACCGAACCGGAATACGTGAACGAAATTCTCGACCGCCTCAAGGACGAGGAACCCGTCACCTATCAGAAAATTCTCTACGTTGAGCAGCCCTTTCCTTACGACATGGAAGCCAACCGCATCGACGTCCGCAGCGTCAGCGCCCGGAAGCCGCTCTTCATGGATGAGAGCGCCCACGATTGGAAATATGTCAGGCTCGGCCGCGAACTCGGCTGGACCGGTGTCGCTCTGAAAACCTGCAAAACACAAACCGGCGCATTGCTTAGTCTGTGTTGGGCCAAGGCTCACGGCATGACCTTGATGGTCCAGGATTTGACCAATCCCATGCTCGCCCAGATCCCGCATTTTCTCCTCGCCGCCCACGCCGGAACCATCATGGGTGTCGAATCCAACAGTATGCAATTTTACCCCGAAGCCAGCCGCCCCGAAATGCCGGTCCACCCCGGGCTTTTCAAAAGGCAAGAGGGTGTCCTCGATGGCTCAACCCTCTTGAATCAAACCGGGTTTGGATACCGGGTGGATGAGATTGAAAGGGAATTGCCGGAAGCGGTGGTTTAAACCGCTTCAAGGTCGGTGTTGAAACAACCCACCTTTTCCGATAAAATTTCCGTTACCCATGAAACGGAATATTCTCAGGACGGTCTGGACTAGCGTCTGCGCCTGCTTTCTCGTTTCCGTCTTCCTGTTTTTCGGATTCTCTACCCCGGATCAGGAAGCGACAGTAGACCAAAAAACTTTCACCCGGACATTCAAGGTTTCCATCAACTTCCGGGACTTACTTGAAGAGAAATGTCAAGAGGCCTCCTACCTCCAATCGCGAGAACCCGACCCCTTTGCCATCGGGCAAGACGAAACCACTCCCTCCTGGAGTTTTATGGAACCGTTCGGCGTAACCCTGGGCCCGGGATGTTCGGCGATCTTTAATCGGGAAGAGGGAACTCTGAAAGTGACCAACACCTCAGAGCAATTGAGGATCATCGGTGAAGTGGTGGGCTCTATTCCCAAACTTTCCGCAGCGGAGGAAAAGGAATTGGTGAGTTCCATCATTCTCCTCTCATGGGTTGAAACGGAGTATGTTGAGCCTCCTGAAATCATTGAAGAGCGGAAGAAGATGGATGCCTTGCGGATTCCCAGCTTCGAGGTAGACCAAACCAAACTCCGGGATGTTTTTGAGCTTCTTGTGAAAAAGACTGTAGAAGCCGATACCGACGAACCTGATCCTGATCAAAAGGGATTCCACATTATCCTGGATGGTGGCATTGCTCACGGCTTCCCTTCAGGAGTGCTTGAAACGCCGGTCACCCTATCGCTTGCCGATGTTTCGCTCACGGAAATCCTTCAGCAACTCACGGAACCTTATGATTGCAATTTCAGGGTCGAAGAGTACGCCATCCTCATCAGACCGAATTCACTTCCCAATACGAAACTGTTTACCACTACCTATTCTGTGCCCCCGGAGATTTACAAAAAACTCATCTCCAAAGACAGAAATGATAATTTCGCCGATCCTTTTTCCGTTCCGCTGGGTGAAGCGGAGAGAAATCAAAAAACGTGGACACCCCAACAAGCCTTCGAAAACGTAGGTGTTACCTTCCCATCTGGGACTCACGCTCTATGGGATGAATCCAAGGAACACCTATCAGTTACCATCACGGACGATCAGTTGACTTTGGTTGAAGCATTTCTGGAATCACTCGACGAAGGCAAAATCATCTTCAGCCACGATTCCCGTTTTCATGGCGGGACTGGAAAATCAGCTGCGGATCCGTCCTCTGACCCGCAGGTTCATTAGATTCTAGATTCAATGCTTCCGAAGCACTCTTCCATGACTGAAATTTAATCGAACGCTTTAGGATTATCGATCAACTGTTTCAGGGCGGAAATATCGATCTGATCTTTTTCACGGTTTGATGAAGACTTCAGCTGGATGAGCTGGGCTTTCGAAGCGTATCGAAGTTGGTGTCCGGCCACCCCGGTTGACTCGGATTTTCCAACTAAATCCTCGTAATGGGTTCCACCCATATTGGTAATAACATCAATCTGACATTCTTCAGATTCCTCAACAATCCGGATCGCACCCGGCTCATCGCCAATAAAATCTTCAACTTCCAACTCACCTCCAAAGCCTCCACCGAATGCGGCCATTGTTGAGATGAATCGGTTCAAATTCTCCTCGTTCAAGGCCAGAAGAATAACTACATCTTCCGTGAGACGCACATAGCCGTTCAGGGAAACTGCGAGGCCACCGACGAGAATAAAATCGACGCTATTTTCGAGGAGTTTTCCCAACAATTTTTCGAACGTAGGTTCCATCGTCTTTTCCTCTCCAATTTTCTTTCCCGAGCAGACGATCCGCGTTTCGTTGTAATGAAGCAACCCGCCGAAAAGGATGAAGCCTGGAAAGTGATCCGCCCACTTTTCGCCGAATCGGTTCTGTCAATTTTTCGAATCCTTCTGTGACCGCTTCATCCATTGGAACCAATTTAAATCCGGAACGCTTTTTTCGAGGGCAATTTGTTCTCTCATAAAAAATGACCGGAAGCACCCGCAGGATAAATCTCTTCAATACCATCTTAACGGTAATCTTCGACCATGAGTCATACCATTTCTCCCCTCCGGGCCATCCCTGTCGTCATCCATCCCGAAGGTCTCACTCCCATAGTCCCACGATCTTTTTTCAAATAAGACGGCAAATCGAATCATTCTGCGGAATGATTAGTTGTATGACTTCTTTGGACGATTCCAGGCACGAAAGTTTTTTGCGCCTTTTCACCAAAACCGAACCGGCGCTGCGCGGATTCGTGAGGTCACTTGTCCCGACGGTGAGCGACGCTGATGACGTCCTTCAGGAAGTGGCGATCACTCTTTGGAAAAAGTTCTCTGAATTTTCGGGAGATGCGGAGGAAGACTTTCGCCGCTGGTCCTTCGGCGTGGCAAAATTCAAGGTACTCTCCTGGCAACGCGACCGGGGACGTGATCGTCTGGTTTTCGGCGATGAAACCATCACCCTGCTGGCCCACGATTCTGAATCGAACTCCGGAAAGCTTTCTGCTCAGCGGGAGGCCTTGAAAGTTTGCGTGGAAAAGCTTCCTCCCGAACAACAGACCCTGGTGGAGTCGGCCTACGAAAACGGAAGCAAAATTGAAGGGCTGGCGAAAGCCATGGAACGAACCGCCATGTCGGTTTACAAACAACTTCACCGCATTCGTATCGCTCTCGCCAAATGTACCCGGGCCGAACTTCAAAAGGAGGGCTGGCAATGAACCAGGAAGACTTGCTCTCCGGCTGGATGGAGGAATATGTCAGGGGCGAGGCCTCTGTCGAAACCATGGATCGTCTGGAGAAAGAAATCCAGAATGACCCCACATTCCGGGAGGAGTTTCTCGATTATCTGAATGTCGATCTTGGCCTGTCTCTACAAGCCGCATCCACCTTTTCCGAAGAGTCCTCCCTTGTCGAGTTTTCTGCTCCGAAACGAAGAGTGTCCCGACGAACCTGGATCGGAGCGGCCGCTGCAGGTTTGGCACTTTTACTGACCGGTGTAGTCGTCATTCAAAATCAGCGATCCTTTGCCACGGTGACGAAGCGGATTGGTTCCGGCGGATTGGAAACAGGAACAAAACTGAAGGGCGAGCGTTTCGAACTCGACCGGGGCATTGTGGAGATGCAGACGAAACTGGGCGCCAGGATCGTGATCGAGGCACCAGCGTCATTTCAATTTGAATCCGTGGGACGGCTCCGCCTTTTCCATGGAAGGATTGCGGCGAATGTCCCCGAGGCGGCTCAAGGCTTCAGTGTTTTGACCACGAAAGGCACCGCGATTGATTTGGGAACGGAGTTTGGAGTGGATGTGCGTCCCGATGGCGAATCAGAAATTCACGTCTTCGAAGGTGAAGTCATTGCGGAGTCGAAAGACGGAGTTCGACAAAACCTTCAAGGGGGCGAAGCCTTTTCACTCAACTCTGAAACTGGACTGTCGAGAGAACTGCGATCCTCCGCATTTGTCCGGCCCGATGAGCTGTCTCTTTTCCACCTGGAAAACGCAGATGGGATGCGCGGGCAATCAGATCAGATGCTGACGGAATTGCGATCCGATCCTGCGTTGATCACTTTACTTGATTTCGAAACGGATAACGAATTGCCTCCCGGTCGATATCGCATGGTGCAAGGCCGATGGCCCGGACTGCGTGCGCCCGAATTTGTGGAAGTGGGCGATCATATGAAGCTGGATGTGGGTGGCGATCGCGACTGGTCCGAACTGACCCTTGCTGCCTGGGTGCGACTTGATCGCCTGGGCGCTCCCTACCAATCTCTGCTTCATACCGATGGCTGGAGTATGAACAATCCGGGTCAGGTTCACTGGATGGTGACGCGCCACACCACAATGCGCTTGGCGCTCTCCGCAAATACCCTGGCCACTGGTTCCATTGAAAAGGAGGGATATCCGGATTCCAAAACTCCGGTGCTCCCGGCTAAAGGACGCTGGGTCCATCTCGCCACCGTTTACAATTCAAAGGAAGGATCCGTAAGATTCTATTTGAATGGAGAGTTCGACAGTGACTCTCATCAGGAAGTGGCCCATCCGGCACGCCTCGGACCCGCAGAAATCGGAAACTGGGACCGGCAGGATCGGAAGCTCAGCGGGCGAATTGATGAGCTGATTATTCTGGGAAGGTCAATGAGCGACGCAGAATTGCGCAACTTGTATGAAGTCGGAAACCCTTATAAAAGGGAGGGGAATTCATGAAACGCTTTCTATTACTCTCGTGTTTGATCCTGAGCGCGACCGCTCCGTCGGCAATGGCCGGCCCGGTTGATTTCGTGAAAGACGTCCGCCCGATTTTTGAATCCCACTGCTATGATTGCCATGGCGAAGACAAACAAAAATCGGGACTGCGGCTCGATGTGAAGTCCGCTGCATTGACCGGCGGCGACAATCATGGTCCTGACATTGTGCCAGGAAAACCTGACGAGAGTCCTTTGGTTCAGTTCCTGACTTCAAAGAATGAAGATGAAATGATGCCTCCGAAAGGGGAACGCCTTTCCGCAAAAGAAATCGACATCCTGACTCGTTGGGTCAGCGAAGGGGCTGTCTGGCCGGACGGCGTGGATCTCATTGAACTCGAAGATAAAGGTGATCACTGGTCCTTCAAACCCTTGAGCATCACGCCGGGTGATCATTCCATTGATTCTTTCATCGATAGTAAACTCAAAGAGAACAATCTCGCCCGTTCGCCCCGGGCAGACCGTGTCTCTCTGCTCCGACGAATCACTTTCGATCTCACCGGCCTCCCGCCGACACCGGAAGAGATGGAAACGTTTCTCGAAGATGCTTCACCAAACTCTTTCTCGAAAGTTGTCGATCGACTGCTTGCCTCCCCGCGATACGGCGAACGCTGGGCCCAGCATTGGCTCGATGTCGTCCGCTATGCCGACACTCACGGGTTCGAAGTAAATACGGAGCGCGCCTACGCTTGGCCCTACCGGGACTATGTCATCAATGCGTTCAACGAGAATACTCCATGGGATCAGTTTATTCGTGAACAGATCGCGGGCGACGCCTATGGAAAAGCGGAGGCGACCGGATTCCTCGTCACTGCGGCAGCACTTCTTCCCGGACAAATTGGAAGGGATGAAGAATCCAAGCGACTTGCCCGTCAGGATGAACTCGGTGAAATCGTCATCAATACCGGTGAAGCGTTTCTGGGTCTGAGTATCGGATGCGCCCGCTGTCACGATCACAAGTTTGATCCCATTCCCGCTCGCGATTACTACTCGATGCAGGCCTTCTTTGCCGGGGTCCGCTACGGGGATCGTGCGGTCGAAAATCCCGAAGTCGATGCCATCGTCGCCGATCTTAAAAAACAACTTCTGCCCCTGGATCAGGAATTAGGAGAATTTCTACTTAAAGCGGGTGGCGGATCCACTCGCGCCCCGCTTAGTGCCCGGGTCAACATTGAACGTTTCCCCCCGGTGAAAGCGACAGGACTGCGCTTTACAGCCCATTCCACTATCAGTGAAAACCTTCACGAGCCCTACATCGATGAACTGGAAGTTTACAATACCGAAGGAAGCAACATTGCTTACTCCGCAAAGGTGACTTCCAAAACGGGAAAACCTGATGGCGCCATCGATGGAGTCTACGGGAACAACAGTGCCTGGAAATCGAACGTCAAAGGGGGCGGATCCCTGGAAATGGACTTTGAAAAGCCGGAGACGATTCAGCAAATTTGCTGGGGACGTGATCGCACTGGAAGGTATCCGGATCGACTTGCCGAGACCTATACTTTCGAAGTGAAAACGGAATCCGGCGAATGGAAGAAGATCGCTGACGCTTCGGACCGGTCTCCTTTTGATCCGAAAACGGCTAAGGCCGAGCTCTTTCAACTTCCTAACATTGCGACAGAACATCATGCCCGCGCCAAAGAAATCCTCTCAGCACGCAAACCCCTGGCAGACGAACTGAAGCAATACGGCGGCGGCAAACAACTGGTCTTCGCTGCGCCTGTCTCTTATACACATCTGACGCTGCCGACGAAG
>CAJXQE010000364.1 GCA_913058215.1 uncultured Verrucomicrobiales bacterium | reverse complement strand
CGAGATCAGCCTCGGTCTCGTGGGCTCGGAGATGTGTATAAGAGACAGGTGCTAATCGGGCACTTTTTGTGTTGGCACGGAGTTCTCAATGATCTCGGCTTCCACAGTAATCACGTCGGGTTCTTTCTTCTTTGGTTCTGACGCTTCTCTCATTTCCTGGCCAGCCACAGTGACCCGCCCTTTGAGGTATTTGCCGAAAAGCACCCGAACCTGATCCCGAACGACCGGAAGAAGCAGAGCAAATCCTATCGCATCGGTCAAAAATCCGGGAGTCAGCAGGACCGCACCGGCTACGAGAATCATCAGGCCGTCAACCACCTCTTTGTGAGGAAGTCGACCTGCATGAACAGCTTCCTGATATTTCGCCAGAGCCTTGAACCCCTGTCGTTTCGTGAGATAGGCCCCGAGAAATCCAGTCACCACAATGATTCCAATCGTCGGAAGTAACCCGATCTGATCTCCCAGGGTCAGGAAAATAAACAACTCGATCAGCGGGATCGTGATAAACAGAATCAAAAGTCGGGCAAACATGACAACAACACCTTAGGCCCAATTAGACAGCGGCGAATTAGAAATTGTTCACCTTTTTGTAATGCCAAAGCTTAAGATCGCACAACAGGACCGGCGGAATTTCAAACCACGGAACACACGGAAAGGCTCCGCACTGTGCTGCTCACTTCTCCTCCGGAATCTCGCGACAGTGCTTCAGACGGTAGCCGCCTTCGACTGGAAGAATCGTTCCCGTAATGTAATCGGAGTCATCAGACGCCAGAAAAGTAGCCGCTTTGCCAATATCCTCCGGGGTTCCCATTCGCTTCCAGGGAAGCTTCGACGCCTCAGCAGCCATCGTTTCATCCGTGTAATGCTGGCGCTCACCCGGCGTATCGATCCAGCCGGGCTCGATCACATTCACATTGATATGATGCTCAAAAAGTTCCACCGCGATGGTCTGAGTCATGTGATTCAAAGCTGCCTTGGATGCCCCGTAGGCAATACACCGTGCGTTCGGCACTTCCGCCAGAATGCTGGAGATAAAGATGATCTTGCCGGGTTTCTCTTCCGCCACCAAATGACGTGCCACGAGCTGGCTCATGTGAAATCCACCCAACAAAGCTGAATTCAAGATCGCTTCGAAGTCCTCCGGTTTGTAATCGAGAAAAGCCGCCCGGCGGTTGAAGGCCGGAACACTCACGAGAATATCGACACCGCCAGCCTGCTCAATTGCCGATTCGACAAGCTTTTCACAATCACCGCGATCAAAGGCATCTGCTTCAACGGGAAAACAATTCACTCCGAGTTCACGGATCTGGGCGGCAGCGCTTTCGAGGATATCACTACCCGGGCGGTCACTGATTACAATGTCCGCTCCCTCGCGGGCGAGTTCCATGGCACATCCCAGCCCGATCCCCTGCGTAGCTCCGGTAACAATGGCGACTTTTCCTTTCAACTTCATAAATAAGGTAGGAAGAAAATACCGAATACTTGGATCAGCGGAAGAGAAAAAGCTGGCCTATATCCGACGACGAAGCCTCATCTATTTACTCTGAATTCATAAATTGGAATCACGCGGCCGGCGATACTGGAAACATGAGCGCCTACTTTCCGCGCTCCGGAGTTCTAATAGAACCCTGCGGAATTTGGATCAGCAATGTGGAAACAATCAACCGTCGCCAGGTCTGCCGCACCGCCTTCATATACAGTATTGATTCCGATCGGTCGATATTGTGACGGAATTGAGCAAGCACAGCACCAAGGCCCCCGAAAAAAATCACAATTCTTACTTCGCCAATCGCAAACGCGCCCTTGCCACCGAATGCCTGCATATGGTTTCCTTTGAGACGTTTATGAACCTTCGCATCGCATCCCCGGTCTTACTGATTGTGGCCATCCTGGTCTCAACAGTCGCCTGGAATTCAGTCGCTTCGGATTCATCATCGCGGGACGGCAATTCCGATTCACCAGTTATTCCCAAGCCGGTCAACGATGAGAGCTACTCTGCATTGATTGAAAAATCCCCCTTCCTCCGATCCATTGGTCTTTCCGATTCTCTCGTTGTCACCGGGGTCGCCTATATCGAAGAAGACATTTTCGCGACCCTCTATGATTTGAAAACCCGCGAATCCTACGTCGTCGGCGAAAAGTCGAACAGCGAAGGATGGCAACTCGTCAGTGTCAAAGGGGATCAGTCCGATCTCGAAACCCTCACTGCACGGATTAAAATTGCAGGCAGCGAAGTCGTCTCGATTCGATACGTAAAACTGGATGCCAAAGCTTTTCAAAAGAGCAAAAGCTCCAAAAGTATCAGTCGCAAAAGTCCCGGCGGCGGCACTGGACCTCATGGCGGCACCGATCCCCGCGTTCTGACCCGCGATCAAATGGCCGATGCAAAAAACGGAGCCCAAAATTACAAAGAAGGATTCCAGGCCGATGGATATCCTGACAAGCCACCCGCTGCGACCGTTGCCAAGCTCCAGAAGCTTTCCACTCAGCAACGCGAATCCATCAATGTGAAGATGTTTGAATTTCGCAATCGCGGACTCGGCTTGCCGGAGAGAGTGAAAATCTACGAAGGGATGCTGGATCGGGCAGTCCAGAGTCGGCGGTGACCCGGGCTCACTTTTCCTATGCCGGATCTTAGATCGTTTCACTGAACCAGTCCGAATCTCGACTGGTTTTCACCGACGGCCGATAGCTCTTATTGTCACGAGTTGATCGATCACACACCTTGCACTTACCCTTCAACTTGAACATGAATGAGCATCGTCCGCAGCCGAAGGTTCGAAGCATTTCCGACAGGAAAGTGTATTGGCTGCTTGCAGGTCTATCATTAGTCCTACTCGTGTTTTGTGCCTTTTTTGATCTGCAAATTGCCCAGGCAAGCTACAGACCTGAGAGCCGGTTTGGTAATTTTCTGCGAAACTTCGGTGAGCAACCCGGGCACGCTCTGATCCTTTTTTCAGCAGGAGTCTATCTCTGGTATGGAAGAAACCTCCTGATCCGGATCGTCATGCTGATACCGTTTTGTTTGGAGATCTTGATTCTCATCGACAAGTACCGTCCGCCCGGCTCCTTCGTCGAAGGCGCATTTGTCGCCCTTCTTGTGCTCTTACCAGTAGTCGTAATTCTGCTTTTCCGGCGTTTCATGACGGCTGCCGGGATCGCTCGAAATTCAGCTTTGGTAGTCCTCGCCGGAGTTTTGCATCCGCTTTTTCTAGTGCAGATTCTTAAGAAACTCTGGGGTCGGATTCGGTTCAATGATCTGGCTGAAGGCGCGCTCGATTTCACCCCCTGGTATCTTCCGCAAGGAATCACTGGTAGCCAATCATTCCCCTCCGGGCACACCGCTATGGGAGTCATGATGTGTTTTCTCATACTCTACCTGCCACGCCACCTTCGAGGTCCCGCCTTTTTTCCTTTGTTCGCCTGGGCAATCGCAGTTGCCGCGAGCCGGGTCATCCTCGGTGCGCACTACGTTTCAGACGTTTCGTTTTCGCTACTCGCAGGATTGGGCCTTCTCTTTTTCTTCAACCGCTTGAGCGCTCCGGCTGAAGAGACCTTGCAAGTTCAGGATCAAGTGGACGACCGCTCTCCCGAATAAGAGGCGGCGGCGGAAACCACGGATCAACACGAGACCGTTTCGATCTCCTCGACTTGAGAGAGAGCAGCTGATAGCCTGATGAAAATACCATGAGCAGCCACAGCCTTTCTGATGACGTCCACCGGCAAATCACTCTTGCCATTGGTGCCGGTCGAAAAATCGAAGCGATCAAGATCTATCGGGAAGCCACTGGTGCCGGGCTCAAAGAATCAAAGGATGTCATTGATGCATTCGTCATGGAGGGGATTCCGAATTCCAAAGAAGAGCCATCCTTACAATTGGGACTCCCGGAAACAGAAGTCAGCGGCGGAGTTTCGAATCTTCCCGATGATGTTTACAGGCAAATTTTGGATGCCATTGGCAGTCGGCGTAAAATTGAAGCGATCAAGATTTACCGCCTGGCAACGGGAGCTTCGCTCAGGGAATCGAAAGAATTTGTCGAAGCGATCAATTCCAAACCGAAACCGGATATCGAAAAGTCGACCCCTATCCATCCCGGAGTGCAATCGAGTGGTTGCGGCTCCCGGGCAGTCCTGATTGTCGCCGTGCTGATAGGAGTAGCGATTCTCATTTGGTAAAACCGGTAAGGAAATCCCCGGGTTGGCTTGACCGCATCAACATTCCCGTCGAATATTCCCGCCGTGAAGCAGGAAGATATTGACCGACTTAACGATGCGATCCGCGATGTGCAGGATTTCCCGCAACCGGGTATCGTTTTTAAAGACATCACCCCCGTGCTGCGCGACGGGCCGCTCTTTCGATTGACGATCGACGGCCTCATCGAAACCGCGCAGGGCGAACGAATCGATAAGATCATCGGAATCGACGCTCGCGGATTTATTTTCGGAGCGGCCATGGCCGACCGTCTCGGAGTCGGGTTTGTCCCCATTCGGAAAAAGGGGAAACTTCCCTGGAAGACCACCGGGGCCGCCTACTCTCTCGAGTACGGAGAAGCCGAAGTGGAGATCCATAAAGACGCCATCGAAGAGGGCGAAAACGTAATGCTGGTCGATGACCTTCTCGCGACCGGAGGAACCGCAGGAGCTGCTCTTAAATTGGTGAAAGAACTGGGCGGAAACATCCTTTGCGCCAGCTTTCTCATCGAACTCGAATTTCTCGATGGACGCAAAAATATCGGCGACGATATTCGCACGGAAGCTTTGCTCAAATACTGATCTTTCGAACCATCCGGAGCGTCTTCTGTAGGGCAAGCGATTCGCTTGTCTTTACAGAATCACCACTTGGTGGACTCTTTCTCTGTCAGGTCCGGGGTTCTTTCCCGTCTGCCTATTCATCAGCTGCTTTGCAGTAGGATTACCAAGTCAGGCGAAGAGCCCGACCTGCAGCCCACATTCTTTTTCAAACAATCTAATGAGCTACGAAAGCGACGTCCTCCGAAACTGGTATCTGCTGTTTCACTACGGATCACCGGAAGAAATCCTCAAAGACGTAGCATTCCCTGCTGATTTTTTTCCGCGGGGAATTCTGCGTTTTCCTGAGGCGACCGTCGAAGCGTTTCAGAAAAATACAGGGAACGCGAGAGCTCTCGATATTGGCTGTGCAGTCGGTCGCTCCACTTTGGAAATGACCCGCACTGCTAACGAAGTGATCGGGATCGATTTTTCGCAAAGCTTTGTCGACGCGGCCGAAGATGTCCGATCGGGGCAGGGCGTGAGATATCTGCGTTTTTCTGAAATGCATTTGTCTGAAGAATTGCAGGTCCGGCTTCCCGAATCCATCCACCCGGAAAGAGCCAGCTTCGAGCAAGGTGACGCCATGAATTTGCGCGATGATCTCGGCAGCTTCGATCTCGTGCACGCCGCCAATTTGCTTTGCCGACTTCCCGAGCCGCGGAAATTTCTGGATCGATTGCCTGCCCTCGTCAATCCAGCTGGCGAATTGGTCATCGCGACCCCGGCGACCTGGATGGATGAATACACTCCGCGTGAAAATCAACCAGGCGGACGGACCCTGGATTTTTTGAAAGAGCATCTCAGCAGTGACTTTGAATTCATTGAGGTCAAAGAAGTTCCCTTTCTCATCCGCGAGCATCAGCGGAAACTACAAATCAGCACCTCACAGACGAGTCTTTGGCGGCGGAAAAGCAGCTAGCGTTTTGTTTTCGAATTTCGAAACAGCAACTTCAGCGCAGTGATCGCAAAACACGTCGGGCAATGGTGCGTCGATCTCTTGAGCTGAGCCGTTTTGCCTTACCTCGAATTCTGGCTTTGTCCTTATCGAGAACTGCATTGGAGCCACGCCCGTAGAGAGAGAAAGTAAGCTGAACGCCCCGAACCCCGGGGAATCTACCGCGAAAAGATCGAATCGAACCCAGGCTTCGAACGCCCGAAGAACGGCGGTGACTCACGGCGAGCTTCACCTTGAGCAGATCATTCTCATTCCCTCCTTGAATGTTCAGAGCAAACCGTCCACCTGCTTTAGTTCGAGGAAGCCCTTTTACATTGATCCTGTGCCTGGAAGCACCTTCGTTTTTCCAATGAGACATTAACTGACTCAGTGCCAGCGGAGGATTTGTCGGCCCCGAGTTCCCAAGGTGATCGGCTGTATTGATTCCATGACACGAGGTGCAGACCCGGACTTCCCCCGGTTGAAACGTCACCCAGTAGCGCTCGCGGACGACCGGCTCACCGGTGCCGTCAGTCGTATGCCAGGTCAGAGCCCGACTCGCCGGAACAAAGGCGGCCATCGATCCGTCCTCGGCGATCTTTACGGATCCAGCAGGAGCTCCGGCAATAGTCGGATTGACGCCGGCATCCACGCCATGCATGGGCTGGGCGATAACACGTCTTCCGACACCACCACGATTGGTGTAACTCCGAATCAGGTCCCCCTGGAAAAACTGCAACCAGGAGATGTTGTAGACTTTTCCGCTTCGCGGGATGCTTTCGGTATTGGTTCCGGAGACCCGAAGATTTGTGGGCTGCTGAAGATCGTTCCGGTCCCGGGTCGTGAGATCACGACCGACCAGGAGGGCGAGATTCTGCTGCCGCAGATAGTCCTGCAATTCACTCAGATCAATCCCCATCGAATCGAGAACCCCTTGTTCAACATCCGGAAGCTGCGCCGCTGGAGCAACCGGTCGGGAACGACTCACCACTTCCACCGGCATCACTTCCCAAAGTTCCCCGTTATAAGAAACCAGTTCATCAGGATCCCAGAAGCTAATGGATTTTGTGATGCCGCTCGTCACCGCGGTTCCCGCAGTTTGGTGGGACCCGCCTGACTGGAGAAGTTTGAGACGGAAATCATAATGGGAAAGTGGATTGCTCCGCGTCCCCAGGTTGGAATCCGCCAGAGTGTTGGCGGTATGGCTGACTATAGTTTGTCCATTTGTCAGGGGAAGCGGATCACGATAGAGGCCGGAGTGATCTCCACTGGGAGAATTGCTGGCAGTAGCAGTGTCCGGATGAGTAAGATAACTCACCACCATGTCGTCAGGATTGACATCGGGCGCTCCCGTTATTGTGAGAACTTGCCCGGCGGAGTGGGTTCCAAATTCCTGACAGGAAGTACCCATGTAGGTTCCCGGCGAATTCGGTAACTCTTTGATGTGCAGAAAAATGACAAAGTCGTTCTGATTCGCCCCGGTTGCGTACTGACCGTAGAATTCCTCGACATTGGGATCATCATTGAAGTTTCGGTTTGAATAGAGCCGGATCTCCTGCCGGCCAATGTGGTTAAGCGTCTCCAACTCAGTACCATCCTGATTCACTGTCTCTTATACACATCTCCGAGCCCACGAGA
>CAJXQE010000363.1 GCA_913058215.1 uncultured Verrucomicrobiales bacterium | reverse complement strand
CTACACTATCCTCTTCGTCGGCAGCGTCAGATGTGTATAAGAGACAGACCTATTCCTGTCGACCTCAAGGCAGGAGAGGAATACTACTTCTGCAGCTGTGGGAAATCTGCCAACCAGCCCTTTTGCGATGGATCGCACAAGGGAACATCCTTTACTCCCAAGCCTTTTACAGCGGAAGAGGACGGCGAGGCATACCTCTGCCAGTGCAAGCAGACCGGCAACGCTCCTTTTTGCGATGGAACTCATGCCAAGGTTCCGGCGGATCAAGTCGGCAAGGAATTTGCTCTCGAAATGAGCGCAGACGCTGACGCGATGCCGGAACCGGAGTCGACGCCTGAAGAACCCACCGTTGCGTTCATTCATCAGCTGGCCCGCGAGGGGCTCAGCAAACTCGGCCACCACGGTGAGATGGGAGCAATGGGGGTTCCCCGCAACGAATTGCCCGACTGGAACGGCATTCAATTCATGGTGGCGCAGCTATCCACCAAGCCGCTCCTCGAGGACGTGGCTGTCGGCACTGAACTCGTGATCGGACCTGAATCGAAAAAGCCGCTTCATCTCAAGATTCCCCTGTTCGTCAGCGACATGAGCTTTGGGGCCTTATCCGAGGAAGCCAAAGTTTCGCTGGCAACGGGAGCGGAACTCGCGGGCACGGGTATTTGCTCAGGGGAAGGCGGTATGCTACCGGATGAACAGCAGGCAAACAGCCGCTATTTTTATGAATTAGCCTCCGCCAAATTTGGCTACGAGGAATCTCTACTCACTCGTGTTCAGGCCTTTCACTTCAAGTGCGGGCAGGGAGCGAAAACGGGAACGGGAGGACATTTGCCGGGCAATAAAAACGTCGGCCGAATTTCTGAAGTGCGGGGAATTCCGGAAGGTCAGGCTGCGGTCTCCCCTCCAACTTTCACAGATCTCAATACCGTTGAGGATTTCTCCCGCTTCGCCGACCGTGTTCGAGAAGTGAGTAGTGGCGTTCCCATCGGTTTCAAGTTGAGTGCACAGCACATCGAACGGGATATCGACTTCGCGGTTGCTGCAGGCGCCGACTACATCATTCTCGACGGTCGCGGTGGTGGCACAGGTGCGGCGCCCTTGCTCTTTCGTAACCATATTTCTGTCCCTACGATTCCGGCTCTGGCACGCGCCCGGCACCACCTCGATAAAATTGGTGCCAGCGGACGCGTCACCCTGATTATTACGGGAGGACTGCGCACGCATACTGATTTTGCCAAGGCTCTTGCTCTCGGAGCAGATGGAGTCGCGGTTTCAAACTCTGCCATGCAGGCGATCGGCTGCGTAGGTGCTCGAATTTGTAATACGAACCTCTGTCCTGCCGGTATCGCCACTCAGAAGCCGGAGCTCCGCAAAAAGCTCAAGGTCGACCTTGCTGCCCGGCGTCTGGCAAACTTCTTCGAAGCAAGCGTAGAACTGATGCAGGTCATGGCTCGAGCCTGCGGCCACAGTCATCTGAATCTATTCACCAAAGATGACCTCGCCAGCTGGGATAAAGAACTTGCCGAGATGGCAGGCATCGAGTGGTCAGGCTTCCTCAAGAATCGATAATCAACCTGACGACGAATCAGAAAATTCTATCCAAAGCGATGAGGACCGCCTCGGTCCCCGGTGTCCCTGCGGGAATATCGGACTGTCAGGCAGCTTTCTTCGCCTTTTTGCCTTTGCCCTTCTTCTTCTTTTTCTTTCCCGACCTTCCCTGACGTTCTAGAGCCTTCTCTTCAGTCTCCTGACCAAGATCCCCCTGGTCTTTCATCCAGGCATCCAGCTTTCCCCGGAGGGCGGCAATGGTTTCAGCATGTTCAGGTTTGTCGGCCAGATTGGTCCATTCCAAAGGATCTGCTTGAATATCGTAAAGCTCAACTGCCGGTCGCCAATAGTACCTTTTTACATAGTCCGCAGCCTTTTCATTTCCACTTTCCGCCTCGCGTTTCCACGAAAGAAACTCGGGAGATTTCTCCGAGCAGGCGTTGGTGAACTGGATCTCAGGGGTCAGGTTCACGATCAACTTGAAGCGGTCATCCCGAACTGATCGAATGCCGAATGTATCGGAGCCGGCGATAATCCCCTTCGTGGTCATGATTCCATAAACTTCGTTTTTGTGCTTTTCAGCCTCCCCTTTCAAGACGGAGAGAAAACTTCGGCCATCGAGAACAGCCGACGGTTTTCCACCAGCTGCCTCGACGAAAGTGGGAACGACATCGACATATTCAATCATCGCATCGCTCTTCGAACCTGCTGCAATCTTACCGGGCCAGCGGCCAATCATTGCAGTCTGAAGTCCGGAATCGTAGAGGGTCCATTTGGCAAAAGGCATGCTGTTTCCCTGTTCGCTGGTTAGCAGCACGAGAGTATTTTCTGCAAGCCCGTGCTTCTCCAACAAGTCGAGGATTTGTCCGACCTGAGAATCGTAGTAGGTGATTTCAGCCAGGTATTTGGAAAAGCCTTCGCGTGTCTCCGGAGTATCCAGCAGGTAATCAGGAAGCGTCACTTTCTCCGAAGGATACTTCGAAGCATCGCCCAGATTCCAGGGAGTATGCGGCTCGTTGGAGCAGGCAAAAAGGCAGAAGGGACTGTCGGCAATGACACTCTCAGCCATCAGTTTGTCGATCACCTCCATGTCCGGGTTATTGCCTTTCCCCGAATACTCAAAGGGAAAGACTTCCACCGGCGAAATGTGTTTCTTCCCACTGAGAGCCACCCGATACCCCAGAGGCTTCAAGTAATGAGCTATGCTCTTCGTTCCCTCTTTGGCGAAGGTGTGGTTGGGGTAGGCGCCACTCTTTACAGGATAAAGCCCTGTGTAGATGTTGTGCCTCGTAGGCGAGCACATCGGAGCCGTCTGAAAGCAGCGCGAAAACTGCATTCCCTCGGCCGCAAGCCGCTCGAAATTCGGCGTATGTGCCTGACCTCCATAGACACTGAGGTCCCGAAAGGTCAGGTCATCCGCATTGATGAAAACAAAATTCGGCGGCCCGTCCTCCGCTGTGACTGAAGTAATTAAAGCGACAACCACAATGGCGAACACGAACGCCGAACTATTTTTCATGCTATCCGCAATTCTGAATTTCAGGATTTGTAGCCTTTGATCGACTTGATCTTGTAGGATTCAGTTTTGCCATCAGAGCTGTGAAAGTGAACTTCTTCACCTTCCTTCTTCTCCAGCATTTCCGCTCCACGATCAGAGAGGTAAGCGATGATGTTCTTATCAGGATCCGCATCCCAGGCGCCGAGAACGGTGTAGCTCAAACTGTCTCCGCCGTCGAGTGACTCAAGCTCAACCAAAGTTCCAATAGAAACCATGGAGGTGTCTGCATTGGCGAATTCGATCGGGTTGGCGTTCTTGAGATCGCGCTCCCAGTCGTCCTGACGTTTCATCAACATACGTTGGTATTCCTTGGCTGACTTGTATTCGAAGTTTTCTCGAAGATCGCCGTAAGAACGGGCAATCTTGATGTCTTCGCGGTTCTTCGGAATTTCTTCGCGAACCAGTTTCTCGAAAGCAGCTTTGCGCTCCACCAGACTTTCTTCGGAAACAAAAATGGTCGGGTCTTCTTTTTTCTCGCCACCACTGACAAGGTCAAGGATTTCAGGGTGAAGCTTGATCACCCGCGCCATCAGCGACTTCCGAGTCAACTCATCAAAAGAGGCCGAGGTCACGAGGCGACTCGCGAAGTTCCGAATGGTATTGATGTTGGCACCTTCAACCAGGTCGGGAATCAAATCCGAATCGTCGGCGACTAGATCGCGAAGACGGTTGGCTGAACGAACAGACCCTTCCTCATTCAACTGATCCGCTTCCAGTGAACTCATCACTGAAAGACTAATTACAGGATCAAAAACGGTTTCGGCAAGGCCTTTGCGCTCACGACAAATCCAGGCAAGACCGTCAGATGAAAGAGAGCGCTGCTGCAGACCGGTTTCGACATATTCAATCATTGCATCACCATGACCTGCGTCTGCGAGATAGGAGGCAATTTCCGAAATTGACCGGAGATTGAACTCAGGAATAAGACCGAGCATTTTTTCGATCCACTCCTCCTCTCCAAAAGCTTCCTGGAAACTTTTCAAGACCTGACGAAGACGGGTCAGAGAAAGGTCTTCGAAAAGTCCGGGAATTTTCTCCTCATCTGAAGCCAGAATATCCGCAATCGTAATTTGATCCGGATTGGCTTCGAAACCTTTGATCCGGTTTTGAAGTTCCTCACGCGAAAGAATGAGTTCCACAGCCGGAGCAAACTGAAGTTTTACCCCTTTTTTTGCCGCATCACTGATTTCGTCGACAACAGGAGCAAGAGTTTCTTTAGGATTATCAAAAACATTGAGATCTTTTATAATCGTCTCAATCGTTTTCACCTTGGCTTTCAGATCTCGCGCTTCGCGAAAATCTTTGATCAATTCCTCTGATGGATCGAATCCGTCCGCTCGTAATTCGAGCGGCTCGGTGCGTTTTGCGGGAACAATAAACTGACGATCTTCGCGCAATTTCTTCTTCGTCCCCTCCCACCAACTGCGATATTTTCCTTCCGGAATCACGCGGCCTTTCATCAGAACCTCGAGAGCGTCGAGATAGAGGCGTCCGTCATTCCCCTGAAGAGCAAGCTTGGCGCAAGCCACGGGATCGGAAGCTGCAAGGTCTTGAAGCTCTTTAAGTTGTGAATGTCTCATCGCCAGAAAAGAACCTTCTAAAAGAGGCGTCAACGAGCCCGCCGCGAATTTCATTCCCATTTCGTGAGCCGGTTTATCTTCGAAATCGATCACTATTTTGAGATTCAAGCGATCCCAGTCCACGACCTTTCCAGGTCCCCAACTTTTGTGGTTACAGAATGTGCCGGGAGGAAGTAGATCGAGCTTTTCGCCCGTTTCTTGATCTATCTTTTCCCGGGCGACTAATTTTTCAAGGTCCGAATGCATTTGGCTGCAACATAGAATGAAGATGAACTTCGCCAAGCAAAAAAAATTTTGGTTGCCAAGAACTAAACTACTGGCTAATCTCCGCCAAGTTATGAAGAAGTTCCTTGCAACCAGTCTGATCGTGGCGATCGCGTCGCTCTCAATCGCGGACATTCACGAGCCGCCAAAAGTGCGCTACACGAAGACACGTAAACTCGCCCGTGGCGTTTCGAACATCATCTACGGATGGACCGAGATTCCCACCACCATGTATCAGTGGGGTGAGAAGCACACGGAACAGTCTACCGGAATTTGGATCGCAGGCCTCTTCCAAGGAACTCAAAGGGCTGGAGCTCGTCTCAAGTTTGGTTTTTACGAAGTCATCAACTGGCAGCGTCCAATTTACAAAGACACTTACCGTGCTCCATATCCCGATGTGAACTACCTTCCTTTCCGGGGAATGAAAGAGTTCCCTCCACAACTTGGAGAACTCACCACAGTTGGTTACACCCGCGGACGCAGCAGCTAATTCTTCACTGCTGGCTGAACATTTGTTCAGAATTTTTGAAAAACCACCGGATCTGATCCGGTGGTTTTTTTTCGTACAAAATCGAAAAAAACTCTTTCTTTCCGTGTCTCAGCGGAAAGTTTTCAAAAAATTCCCGTAGAATTCCACACCATCCTCGAATTTTTTCAGATCGAGAAACTCATCTTTGGTGTGCGCCTGGGCAATATTTCCGGGTCCGCAAGCCACCGCCGGGATATTCCCCCCGGCCAAACGACCTGCATCGCAGAACCAGGGAGCAGTTGTCAGCTCAGAGCCAATTGACATCAGAGCCTGAACGCCCGGATGATCAGGACTGGTCAAAAGAGGGACGGCATCCACCATAACCTCGACATCTACATACTCGTCAAAGCAGTGAGCCTTCAGCATGTCCCTGACCCATTTTTCTGCACCGCCCGCCTCTTGAAGAGGAGGAGTCGAACGAATATCGAGTGAGGCACGACAAATGTCGGGAACAATGTTGGTGCTGTGCCCCCCTGAAATTTTTCCCAGGTTCAAGGTTGGATCACCCAGATGGGGATCCTTGAAATCAGGGAGCTTTGCTTCAATCTCAGCGAGAAGAGTATCGAGCACAGGAAACATTTTCCTCACGGCGTTATCCCCTAACTGAGGAGACGCCCCGTGAGCAGCTACGCCCCGGGTAATCAAATCGATCCACGAGCAGCCCTTGTGAGCATACACCGTCTTCAACTCGGTTGGCTCCCCCACCAGGGCAAAATCATACTGACCTGAATATTTTTCGGCAAAGTGCTGAGATCCCGGTTGCCCGGCTTCTTCACCCATCAGGCCGACAAAACTGATTTCCGCATTCAGATCCGCAATTTCCCCGCGCATCTCATAAAGAGCCCAGAGCATTCCCGCCATCGTTCCTTTGGTGTCCGAAGCACCCCTACCAAAAACTTTTCCATCGCGGATCTCTCCACCAAATGGCTCGACGGTCATTCCGAGGACGCTGACCGTATCTGTATGTGGAGCAAACAGGAATCGAAATCCCGCACTGCTATTGCACGGAAATTTTCCGATTACATTGGGCCGATCGGGAAGCACTTCATCATAAGTGACTGAAGCACCGCAGAGTTTTAGGAATTCACCGACATACTCAGCGCATTCTTTTTCACCTGTTCGGTCAAATCCGGGTGTTCCCTCAGGATTAACACTGGGAATTTGAATCAACTTCTGAAGAAGTTCGACGGCAGTTTTAGGAGGCTCCATTAGCGAATTTTCTGAAAACTTGCAAAATTATCGCCTGTAGGACGAAAAAACAAACGAAAGTCCCAATAGATCCTATTATCGTGTTGACATGTAGGTCATTAAAAGGCCTAAATGTTGGCTGGTTTTTATTAAATTTTATTCATGAGCGATCAAGATCCGCAGAAACCCTCGACGAGTACGTCTACCGTACCTCTGAAAAAGGAAACAGTCCGCATTAGTTTGCGTGCCCAGAGCGATGAGTCCGGCCCTGTAGCACCCAAAGGATCAACGGCTCCTATTTCAGGTCCTTCCACCGCTCCGATTTCGAGTCCCGGCTCTGTAACCGCCCCTCCGACAGACCCAATTCAGACAGATCCTCCTACGGATCCAATCACTGGTGATTCTGCCACGACCGCGCCGATTCCCGCAGGAGCTCCCTCCACAGCACCGATTGCCGGTGGAGTATCTGCAACAGCGCCGCCGACACCATCACCACCTTCGGCACCGTCTCCGCCCCCTGCTCCATCAGCACCGGCGCCACCTTCTGCAGCTCCAACACCTCCTCCCGGAGGGGCAGCACCTGCTCCAGTCTCGCCTGTAGGCCCGACTCAGCCCGCTGCAACAGCGCCACCAACTGCACCTGGTTCGAAAACGATTCCTTTGTCAAAAGCAGATCCACTGCTGTCTCTTATACACATCTGACGCTGCCGACGAAGAGGATAGTGTAG
>CAJXQE010000362.1 GCA_913058215.1 uncultured Verrucomicrobiales bacterium | reverse complement strand
ACGAGATCAGCCTCGGTCTCGTGGGCTCGGAGATGTGTATAAGAGACAGTTCGAAGCCAGGGTGAATCGAAGCGCTCAGCTTGCATGCGAATCAGGGCCGCCAGTGAAGTCAGTTTTGCGGGATCGATATCTCCAGTATTTTTAAACTCAGCCTCAAATTTCTTCCCCAGTTTTGCAGCCTTCTCGAGGTCCGGGGTTTCACCTGTCAAAACATCAAAGAGTGCACTGGAGAACTGCAGATTCAATTGAATGAAAGCGTCCGGGAGTCCGGCTGTTCTGCCCAGCGATTCGGACTTCGCCAGAATCGTCTCACCTCCCTTAAGGCCATGCGCGGCCAGCAAAACCAGGAACGCGACATCTTCCCTTTTGGAGGAAACAATCGCGGCGTGGGTAGCTCCTTCTCCATGGCCAATCAAGCCGATCCGATTTGAATCAATATTAGGCTGCTTCTTTAAAAAACGGAAGGCTGTGGCCGCATCGATCGCGAAGTCTGTCGGGTTGGCAAAATCGTATAGCCCCGTTGATTGCTCGACTCCGCGCTCATCGTAGCGAAGAACGGCAATTCCATTCTTCGTCAGGAAATCGGCAAGAATCAGAAACGGTTTATGGCCGTTAGCGGATCCATCGCGATCATGTGCTCCAGAGTCAGACAGAAGGATAACTGCCGGAACCGGCCGCGTTAATTTTTCCGGCATCGTAAGGGTTCCCGAAAGAACATTGTCACCCGAGGTATTGGGAATTTTCACCTCTTTAACACTGTAGGAAACTTTCTCCCCTGGATTTTGCGGACGATCCATCTCGAAAGGCTTAGCGCTGAAGCCGAGTTCTAGTGGGATCTCACCCTGCGGATGGATCCAGTCTCCGCGTATTTTGCCGCTTCGGGTCGAGAGTTTCCCGGAGAATGAGGACTGAATGTAATCGATGCCGATCACCACATCCCGACCTGTGATCTTGATGCTGCTCAGAGGGATCTTTTCCTGAGAATGTTTTGGGCTGATGAGGCTGCCTTTGTATCGATCTTTCCCGATCGTTTCGATTTCAAAAACGAGAGGAATCTCCTCCCCGAAAGCCTCGATTGTGCCTTTCCAGGTTCCACTGACTCCATCCGTATCCTCTGCAGATTGGGAATGGGAAAGCAGAGGGAAGGAAGTGAAACAGAAAAGCAAAACAAGCGATAGCGGGAATTTCATCAATAGTGCTAGACGGAAGCTGTGCCGGTATGGATACAAAAATTGAAGTGATTTCCGGTTTTGCGTAGTGGAATTGCCGATCTGCGGCGTAAGTTTTTGGAGATGAAATTCTTTCAGCGCTATATCCTTCTGGTTTTCTGTGTCCTGCGTCCGATGCTGGCCGGAGCAGAAGTTGATTTTGTTCATCAGGTGGTTCCCGTGCTTCGTGAGCATTGTCTGGAATGCCACGGGGAAGATGAAGCCAAGGGCGGATTCTCGATGAACACACGGGAACTTTTTCTGGAAGATGAAATGGCAACTCCGGGGAATTCTGCAAAATCGGAATTCCTGTTTCTGGTGGAGGAGACGGATCCGGAGTATCAAATGCCGCCTGAAAAAAAGAAGCGGGTTCCCAAGGAGCAGGTGGAGCTATTGAAAAAGTGGATCGATGAGGGAATGCCGTGGACGGCTGGATTCACCTTTGCGAAGGACAAGTATGAGCCGCCTTTGAAACCCCGGCGCCCGGAGTTGCCTGAGATTACCGATGGTCGGGAGAATCCGGTGGACCGATTGATAGATGCCTATTTTGCCGAAAACAAAATCGAACGTCCGTTATCCGTCAGTGATGAAGTTTTTCTCCGGCGGGTATCTCTCGACCTGATCGGGCTTCTTCCTGCCCCTGACGAAATTCGCGCCTTTCTCGCCGACCCTTCTCCTGATAAGCGGACGAGAAAGATTGAAGAGCTGCTCGGTGATGAGGTCCGATACACCGAGCATTGGTTGAGTTTCTGGAACGACCTTTTGCGAAACGATTATGCAGGCACCGGATTCATCACCAAAGGCCGAACCCAAATCAGTGCATGGTTGTATGAAGCGCTGTTAGAGAACAAGCCTTTCAACGAGTTTGCCTCGGAATTGATTGCACCGCCCTCGCTTGCCAGTTCCGGCTATATCAATGGCATCAAATGGAGAGGGGAAGTCAGCGCAGGGCAGACTCTCGATATTCAATTTGCGCAGAGCATTTCCCAATCCTTTCTCGGGATCAATATGAAATGCGCGTCCTGTCATGACAGCTTTATTGACCGGTGGAAACTGAAAGACGCCTACGGGCTTGCTGCGATCTATTCGGAAACGGCCATAGAGATTCATCGTTGCGACAAACCGGTCGGTGAAACTGCGAAGGCTGCCTGGTTGTTTCCGGAGTTGGGGGAGATCAATGGAGCTGCCCCGAAGGAGGAAAGACTCAAGCAACTGGCGGGACTGATGACTCACCCGGAGAATGGGCGCTTCACTCGAACATTAGCAAATCGGCTCTGGGCTCAAATGATGGGACGTGGGATCGTCCATCCGCTCGATGCTATGCAGACGGAACCGTGGAACGAGGATCTCCTCGATTTTCTGGCGAGCGACTTTCAGGTGAACGGCTATGACATCAAGAATGTCCTTCGTTTGATTACCAGTTCAGAGATCTATCAGGCAAAGACCTTAAGCGTCGAAGGAGAACCGGATTCGAAATACACTTTCAAAGGTCCCGCAGCCCGACGGCTGACATCGGAACAGTTTACGGATGCCGTTTGGCAAGTGTCAGGATCTGCCCCTGCGGCATTTGATGCGCCGGTTAGCAGAGGGATTGTTGAGCCGAAAGAAATCGAGAAATTGAAACTGGATCCAGTCTGGGTGTGGGCGGCATTGGCCGAAGGGAATACAGCATCCCCTGCCGGTGAGAAAGTGGTATTCCGGCGGGAGGTTTCAGTGAAGAAAAAGATTAGAAGTGCGGGGATCGTGGCGACGGGTGACAATCAAATGGAACTGTATCTCAATGGGAAATCGCTGGCGAAGAGCAGTGTGTGGACAGATTTGAGCGAAGTCTCGGTGACGAAAAACTTAAGAGAAGGCGTGAACCGGATCATAGTAATCGCTCAGAACGGGGGAGATGCGCCCAACGCTGCCGGACTTTTTGTTGCTCTTCGAATGGTGTTCGAGGACGGAACCGAAGAGGTGGTTTCGACCGGTCCTGATTGGAAAGTCTCGAGAAAGGTGCCGGGCAATACGAATGTCTCGAAGTGGGATCTGAAAAAAATGGAGTGGGAATCTCCTGTTCCGGTATACGTCAGTCCCTGGGGGGACTCCTTGAATTCCAAAGTCGGCCGCTCACTGATTCGTGCTTCCAAATACACCAATGCAATGGTGAGAGCTTCGCTCTTGAAGAGCGATTTTCTGATGCGCAGTCTCGGTCGGCCCAATCGCGACCAGATCGTGAGTTCCCGGCCTTCAGAGTTAACGACACTTGAGGCTGTTGATCTATCGAACAGCCAGGCTCTTGCCGATAATTTCAAAAAAGGGGCTACTCTTTTTGATGGAGAGTCGGCGATCGAAAATCTCTATTTGGCGACCCTGACAAGAAAACCAACGGAAAGGGAGCAAAAACTGATTCGGGAGGCTCTCGGCGAGAGTCCTGACCCTGAGGGGAAGGCCGATTTGCTGTGGTCTATCTTTATGAGTCCCGAATTCTTTTTTGTCCGCTAGATCGATTCAGCCCTGTCTGCTCAACAATTTTACCCTGTTCAATCCAATGAAATACGAAATTGATCCTGAAATGCCGGAATCGCTGGTGAGACGCGATTTCATTAAGAAGTTGTCAGCTGCAAGTACGGCAGCATGGATGGCGGGAGCTCCGCAATTGGTTGCGGGAAAAGGGCTGGAACATCCTGAAGCAAAAGCGGATGCTTGTATTGTCCTTTGGCTTGCGGGTGGAATGGCAGCGCCGGAAACTTTTGATCCGAAGCGATATGCCCCGTTTAAAAAGGGGATGGAAGTGAAATCGGTGCTTAGCACTTTCCCATCGAAACCGACAGTGGTGGACGGGATCAACTTTTGCGAAGGGCTCCAGAAGATCGGCTCGGTGATGGACCGGGGAACGATCATCCGGTCAGCGGTTCAGCCGGATCTTGGGAGCATTTTGCACTCACGGCATCAGTATCATTGGCATACCGGATATGTTCCCCCGCAGACGGTGGCGTGTCCGCACCTGGGATCCTGGATGACACGAGTGTTAGGGCCTCAGAATGATGTGATGCCTCCGTTTATCAACATTGGTCAGCGCCTTGAAGGCGTTGGGGAAAAAGAGGAGTTGAAAGCGTTCACAACCGCCGGATTTTTCGGGAGTGCCTATGGTCCGATGAATCTTCCCTTTCCTGAGGAAGCCGCGAAATCTGTTCGGCCGCCTGAGGGAATGACCGCAAATCGTTTTGCGAATCGCGACAAGCTGTTTCGTGGATTGGTGGAAAATAACCCTCATCGGGAATACGCGAGCGATCACCAGCAGGAGTCTCTGCTGCGCTCTATGGACAATGCCTATCGCTTGCTCAGTTCGGAAGAGCGCGAAGCATTTGATATCACGAAGGAGCCGGAGGAGGTTCAGAAAACCTATGATACCGGGCGTTTCGGGCGGGGATGTCTATTGGCGCGACGTCTCGTCGAGAACGGCGCGAGATATGTTGAAGTCACGACGGAGTATGTCCCTTTCTTCCAATGGGATACCCATAACGACGGGCACACGACTGTGGATCGACTTCATGATGAAATTGACACTCCGATCGCTCAATTGGTTTTGGATCTCGAGGAGCGTGGCTTGTTGGATCGCACTTTGGTTGTCGTCGCCTCTGAATTCAGTCGAGATGCTTTGATGGAAGGCAAACCGGGTTCGAATGCGAATGATCAGTCCCGAACGCGGGGGGATACCATGGAGGAGCTGAAGGCCTATGGACTCCACCGGCATTTCACCGGAGGTACCAGCGTGCTGATGTTTGGTGGTGGTGTGAAAAAGGGATCCGTCTATGGGAAAACTGCTGACGAACGTCCTTTGATCGCTGTGGAAAACCCTGTCTCGGTGACGGATATGCACGCGACGATCATGACAGCGATGGGTGTGAGTCCGAAGACTGAGTACCTGGTGGAGGGGAGACCCTTTTATGTGACAGAGGACGGAAAAGGGAAAGCGGTCGAGGAAGTGTTCTCCTGAGCGGCGTTTCTCTGTCTGCTACTTAAGAAAGCGAGCCTGAATTTTTCCGAGTAATTCTTTTGCCGTTTCCGGTTCGGTATCCGCGATGTTCTTCGACTCACCTTCCGGTGTGCTGTGATCATACAATTCCAACTCTCCCTTTCGGTGTGCGATCAGTCGATGAGTGTCAGTGCGAATTGTTTTGATGTCTCCTTTGTAACTGAAAGCAGGATGCCCTGCTTCGTCTTTGCCGCTCAGGACAGGCAGAAGAGAAACCCCCTGAGCAAATTCCGGTTTCGGTAGGGCGGTAAGTTCTGCAAGTGTGGGGAAGATATCCAGGGTTTCGACAATCGCCTCAGTGGATGTCCCGGGCTTCTTCATTCCGGGGGCGGAAATGATGAGCGGAGAACGAAGAGATTCTTCGAACAGGGCATGTTTCCCCCAGATGCTGTGCTCGCCGAGATGCCATCCGTGATCTCCCCACAAAACGACAACGGTGTTTTCGCGTTTCCCGAGATCGTCGAGTTTCTTGAGGACCTTTCCGACCTGAGCGTCGGCATAGGTGACGCAGGCCGCATAGTGACGACGGACTTCGAGGGCAAAGTCGGGATCGGTGTTCGGGTCTTTACCCCGGCGATTGTACTTCATGAATTCGCCCGACTTGTGCCAGGTGGTTTTTCCAGAAGGCTTTTCAGGATGCGGTGTCGGAGGCAGAGTTGCCTTGCGATAAGGTTCCAGATATTTTGCGGGTGCTCCGAAAGGGAGGTGCGGACGGAGGATTCCGACTGCGAGAAAGAAAGGCTTTTCAGATTCATCCGTGCTGAGGAGGGCCAACTGTCGCAAGGCTTCGTCGGTTGAAATGCCATCCGGATAAATGGAGTCGGGTCCTTCCTCTGCCTGAAAAAGAGCCATGTCTTTTGCATTCTTCCGAATCTCGCCATTGGCGAGTCCATGCATCCAACCGCGGGGATGTTGCCAGGCGCCTTCCTGAAGAAGATGTCTATCCCACGATAGGGGCATTTCCGGGATGGAATTTTGATTCCAATCCGGCCCCCCGCGTCCACCGGGATGATGGGAAACTTTACCGACGGAAACAGTCGTGTAACCATGCTCCCGGAACCAGTTTGGCATGCTGGGTGGAATCGCGTCAGGATTCTTTTCAATCTGACTTGCGCGTCGGAAAAGAGCATCATTCGAGCCGGAACCATAACGGCCGGTTAAGAGCGTATAGCGCGAGGCTCCGCAAGTCGGTGCCTGGACATAATGGCGATGAAAGAGGACACCCCGATCAGCAAGTGAATCAATGTTAGGGGATTGGATGTAGTCTACTCCGTAGCAATTCAACTCCGGGCGAAGGTCATCAACGCAGATGAGAAGCACGTTCAATTTTTCAGCTGCCACGGCAGGGACTAGAGAAAGGACAAGGAGCAAAGTGGCCAGAGAGCGAATCATTTTCGAGCTTAGCCGAAGGGATGGGATAAAACAACGGATGGCTCTGAGGAGTGGCGCAATCGCGGTTGATGAATTGCTTGATAGGATTACACATGTAATTCAACTGTATTACAGTTGTAATCCCAATTGCTTTCCAATGTCGAATAAGTCAGTGAATATTTCAGATGCCGAATGGGTGGTCATGAGAGCGGTGTGGTCGCTGAATGAAGCCACCTCTACGAAAATCTTTGAATTTCTCGAAGAGGATACCGACTGGAGTCCGCGAACCGTGCGCACCATGATCGGTCGCCTCGTAAAAAAGGGTGCGCTGGAATTTCGCGAAGAAGGTCGCGAATACATCTACCGCGCCACTATTGACGAGAAAAGCAGTGAGCAGCTGGTGAGTCGAAATTTTCTAGATCGAATTTTTGACGGTCGTCTCGCCCCTTTCGTCGCAAGTTTTGTGGAGTCGGGAAATTATTCTGATGAAGACATCGCCGAGCTGAAAAGAATCGTCGAGCAGCATTCGGCTGATGGAAGGGGGAATGCATGAGCGGAAGTATGGAATGGCTGCCTAAGCTCGCGGATTGGACTCTCAGAAATTCGCTGGATGGAGCAATTTTGTTTTTGGTAGTGGCGGCGATGTTGTTTGCCTTTCGGTTCCGTCTTGCTCCCCAGTTGAAGATTGGGCTGCTAATTCTCGTAGGGATTCGCCTGTTTCTTCCGCTTGCTCCGGAGAGTTCCTGGAGTCTTCGGGGAATGGTTCCCTCATTTCAGTCGTTTAATGCGAGTGCACATTCTGAAACCTGTCTCTTATACACATCTCCGAGCCCACGAGACCGAGGCTGATCTC
>CAJXQE010000361.1 GCA_913058215.1 uncultured Verrucomicrobiales bacterium | reverse complement strand
GAGTTATGAATTCCAAAAACACGTCCAATTTTTCCCGCCGTAATTTCATCGCCTCTGCTACAGCTGCGACCGCAGCCGGAGGTATCACAGTTCCGGGATGGTTCGATCTCGAGGCGGCCACCGATGGAACAGGTGAGACGGATCATTTCTGGTATCGCCTCTCTCCGAAAGACGGGCCCTACATTGATTCCCATCGGGACAACAAAGCCTTTGCCCGAACAGAAACGGAGATTCTCCTTTCAGAGGACAATGGAAAGACCTGGCCACATCGACTGGATTTCCCCGAGGCCGCAAAGGTCAACTTCAGCTGCATTCTCGGCAATGGGAACGTTCTCTTTTCCACCGAGGCCAAACTCTATCTCAGCACAGACAATCTCAAAACTCATCGTCCAATTGTGGTCAAAGATCTGGACGGCAGTGACTATATCGAGCACACCCCGAAGGATCCTGAAAAGCCGGGACACTACTATCATTCCCTCGACGGCGTTCATACCTGGGAGATCGATGGTAAGGAAATGCTGGTCTGGGGAAATTACACCAACGTCATCGGAGGCGTCGCCCCGGTTAACATTTACTATTCGACGGATCAGGGCAAGACCGTGAAGATTGCCTATTCTTTTGGACAGAATCCCAAATTTCAGGAGAAAGGATTCGACCCTGAAAAAGACACGATGATTGGGTCTGCCGACAATTCGGTCATCTGTCGCCACCTCCATTCTGTCATGTACAATCCGGATGAAGGCGCATTCTACGCCTGCAGTGGGGACATCGATCGCGGTCACGGCAACGAATGCCACTGGCTTCGAGGCACCTATGACAAGTCAGCCGACTCCTGGGACTGGAAAGTGTTGGTCTCCGTGAATTCCAATTCGCGCCACAAATCCGGCGGCATTCATTTTGTGGACGGGGAACTCTACTGGGCAGCCGATGCCAACGGACCGAAGACCATCCGCGAGACTTACGATCGCGGAATCTTCCATTGCGCGCCGGAAGACATTGCCAATCTCGACAAGCACACCAACATGCACAATCCGGGCTATGAAATCGGTGTCATGATTCTTGAAGACAAGTTCTTCATCGCCGCCCACTGCGCCCCCGCCTCTCCTCACGACTGCGGATTTCTCATTTCACCCGACCTCGGGAAAACGTGGGCGCAATACGATCTTAAGGAGTTTGGAAAACGCTCCGGGGTTCGCTTTCATCCGAAAAACAGCGAAGGCTGGTTTCGGGTGGACCTGAGAACCGGCTGGGTGGATCCAAGCGAAGTGCTTTTTATCAAACCGAAACCGCTCGCCTGATCGAACCCGGTTTCAAAGATCCGCGACATGGCTGAATTCACTCGCAGAAAACTCATCGCCGCCGGCGGTATTGGATTCGCGGCCGCCGCTACTTCGGGGAATGCACAGACGGAGGAGCCTCCGAATTTCAAAGCAGAACTTCAGCAGCCCTTTCGCAATCAAACCCAGCGGCTCAAAGTCACCAATAATGGTCGCTACGTCACTTCTCTGATTTTTTCGGCGGACTACCCGACTCACTTCCGATTGAAACCGGAACTTTACCCGGTACTGACTCCCGCTGGATTCCCGGTTACGGATTCTCATCAGTATTGCTTCATCCATCATCAATCAGTTATGTGTGGTCATGGCAGGGTGCGATCCGCGGACGGCGCGGTTCACGACTTTTATCGAAAGCTCAATTTCCCCGAGGACGAACGCGCCGACAAATGGCACACGCCGGAGCGGAATTTGTACAAACTGGGACCTTCGGGAATTCAGCGGATTACTAAATCAGCGAGAACGGAGGGCAAAAGTCTCACGGTCGACCTCACTCTGGAATGGCAGACACGAACGCAGAATTCAGCTGAGGGCGAAACGATCGTGATCGAGAAGCGGCGGTACGAAATTTCACAATCCGGGCAGCACACCGTCATCGATCATTTTTCCCGCCTGATCCCCGCAAAAGGCGAAGCGGTTCTCGAAGCAGACCGACATTCTTTTTGCGGAGTGAGAGTCAATGACCTGATCGATGTCGACGAAGGCGGAACAATGAGGGATTCCGAAGGGCGCGTGAATCCTGATGGAAATTATTGGGATGTGGAAGGCGAACGGAAGTCACCACGATGGGTCGATTGCAGCGGGAAAATTGGCGATGCCACGGTCGGAATGACTTTGATGGGCCATCCCAAGAACCTCAGAAACGAGTATTACGTCCGTTCATGGGGTCTGATGGAAGTGTCCGCAATGCTGAGTACCGACGTTCCATTTTCCAGCGAACAGCCCTTCGAATTCGCGGCCCGCTATGTGGCCCACGACGGCGAAATAAAACCGGCGACGGCAGATCAACTATACTCGAAATTCGCGCAGCAGGAATTTCTTCAAACGGATTAAAAACCCTCTCACTGAGACTCCAACCACTCCACTGTCACGTCAGGAAAATCGGTGAACAGACCATCGGCACCGGCCTCGCGGAAAAGGAGATCCATGAGTTCATCGGCCGAGCGAACTGTCCCTTGCAATTCATCGGCCCGGAGAGTGTAGGGATGCACAACGAGACCTGCAGCATGCGCGTGTTTTACCAGTTCAGTGATTTTTCTATCCTCAGGCGTTTTTCCGGCAATCACACTTCCAATGGATGGTCCGATTCCGTCAACGATAGACGAAATCTCCTTCAATCCCGCCTTCGTCCGGAGATGAGGATGATCGGTGCCGTCCTTGCCTTTCCCCCCGCCTGACAGAAGCATCACGAGTTGCCCTTTCCATCCAAGCTCCTTGCGAATTCGTTTCACTTCAGCGATCTCGAAACATTGCAGGAAGCAGGCGTCCTCTTTTGTTCGATAGCCAAACTTATCCAAAATCGACAACACGATCGGGCTGATGTCGTGCCCCTGCTCACGATGCCAAGCGGGCTTCTTGATCTCGGGATAGATTCCAACCTCGCGACCAGTACTCTGATTGAGCGCCTGGATAAACTCCAACTCTTCCTCAAGTGTCACAATCTCGAATTGTCCTTTGCCACCCGGAAAACGCTTCGGGTAAACCGGCTTACCGGTTTTGGTACTGAAACGTTCTGACACACGAAGTTGCTTCAATTCTGACAAGGTAAAATCGAGAGCGTAATAGCGTCCGTCCTCGCGCTTTCGGTCCGTAAACTTCGTCGCCACATCGGTTACCGTATCGATATGGGCGTCGTGTAAAACCACGGGAATATTGTCTTTGGAAAGAACGATATCCTGTTCCAGGAAATCTGCCCCCATCGCGTGAGCCATTGCTTTGGCTTCGAGTGTGTGTTCGGGAATGTATCCACTCGCACCTCGATGAGCAATGACGATGGGCGACTCCGCGCTCGCCCACATAGGGACGAGACCGTAGATGATGAAAAATAGAAACCGTAAATTCATAAGCTTGGGAATTGCGATGATCCTTTCAGGTTGAAAGCCGCCTATCAAACAATCTTTCCCCTTCATCATTGGAAATTTATTCTTTAACTCACCCTGTCAATCGCTCAGGGTGAGACCCTCATGGATCCTTATATTTATCAATACTCCATCGGTGGACTGGTCTTTGCCGTAGGATTGTATTTCGCAGGACGTCAGGGCTACATCGGCCTGAACGGGAGAGGGTTTCGCAACCTCCTGATAATGCTGGGAGGCCTGATGTTTTTCATGGTGCTTCAGGGCTACCTGCAATACGCGCCCATGAGCGAAGCCGAAGTAGTTCCCTTCACCGGGGAGGAAAGGACGGAAAAATCGATTGGCAAACCCATCGACTTCGGAATCATGGCGGTCTACATCATCATGATTCTTCTGATCGGCACCTGGTTCGGGCGCAGACAGAAAGGGACCAAGGATTACTTTTTTGGCGGTCAACGATTCTCCTGGTGGATGATCGCCTTCAGCCTCGTTGCTACCCTGGTCGGGTCTTACAGTTTCGTAAAATATTCACAGGCAGCCTACAACTACGGATTTGCCTCGAGTCAAAGTTACCTCAATGACTGGGCGCTGATGCCTCTCCTGCTTTTTGGTTGGTTGCCGATTCTCTATTTTTCCCGGATCACCACCGTGCCGGAGTACTTCGAACGGCGCTTCAATCGAAAAGTCCGTCTCGCCGCAACAGTAGGAGTGTTAGTCTACCTGATCAGCTATGTCGGAGTGAATCTCTACACGATGGGGACCGTGTTTCATCATCTACTGGGCTGGAATGTGATGGGCTCGGCAATTCTCATCGCGGGCATCTCTGCGATCTACGTGACCTTTGGCGGACAGACGTCCGTGATCATGACCGATCTGTTTCAGGGCGTGATGCTGCTTGCCACCGGAATCGTTTTACTCTTTCTCGGCATTCACTACCTGGGCGGAGTGGAGGAGTTTCTCAGCCACCTGCCGCGAGGACACCGCCTCGCTTTCAACAATTTTAACGAGAACCCAACCTTCCCTTCTGTGGGAATTTTCTGGCAGGACGCCATGGCGAACTCAGCTTTCTTCTACTTTCTCAATCAGGGGATCTTGATGCGCTACATGGCGACCAAGTCGACCCGCGAAGCCCGGAAGGCGGCCATCGCCATGCCGCTGATCCTGATGCCGATCGCGGCAATCGTCGTAGCCTCGGGTGGCTGGATCGGTCAGTCTTTTGTTCACGCCGGAATTCTTCCCGAGATGGATCCGAAGAAAGCTTTTTACATCACTTCGGAATTTTTGTCTCACCCTGGAGTCTTCGGTCTCATTCTCGCAGCGCTGACTGCCGCCCTTATGTCCACAGTCGACACCCTGATCACTGCGGTCTCCGCCATCGTGGTGAACGATGTCTACAAACCTTTGATCAAGCCAAAGGCGAGTGAGAAACAATTGCTCCGCACCGCCCGGTTCAGTTCCATAGGTGTCACCTTATTCGGCATTGCCCTTGTACCGGTGTTTATGCAGTTCAAAACGATCTATGCGGCTCATGGCGCAATGACAGCCGCAGTAACTCCACCCCTGGTGGTGGCCCTGATCCTTTCGATTTTCTGGCGGCGATTCACCGCGAAAGCAGCTCTCGCGACCATTGTCGGAGGATTGTTCGCCATCGGAGTGTCCATCTTCATTCCCGAGATCATTCGCCCCATCGCCCACGGAGTGCCCATGGATGAGAACTTCAGGGACAACGGTGACGGTCTCTTCGCCGGGGCCAAACAATATAAATTCATGCGCGCCTTTTTTGGGTTGAGCGTTAGTGCTTTGATCGGCGTAACGGTCACGCTCTTCACCAAGCCTGAGTCCAAAGAAAAGCAGGCCGGTTTAGTCTGGGGGACAGTTAATGACGCCATCCGACGCTACAAAGGATCCGACGGAAGCGAGAGTGATTCGGCAGCGACTTCGGCGATGCCAGTGAAAGTGGAAATTGAGGAACCCGTGCAAGGCGAAGCAAGCCTGCCTGTGGTAAAACTTTCAGCTTCCGTCATGGAAGAGCTTCGAGCGAAAGTCGGCGATCCCGTTTACATTACCGACACCCGGTGGTGGTTGGGCGGCTTGCAGTCCATGCACGTGGTTGTAGGAGGACAATGCGAAGGCAGCGAGGACGTGGTTGAAATTGGTCCGGACTCTTATGACCTGATTGTGACCCGCCGAAGACACGACAAACCGGTCAAGGTAGAGCGTCTTTACTAGATCGAAGCCCCGGCATTTGGCTGCACCAATCTTCGAACTTCGCCAGTCGTAATCGGGTCGAGAGTTCGATGATGGCGTGGATCCAGATTCTGAAATGCGCAGGAAAGAATCATCGCGACATCGCAATGAGTAACCAGTAGACATGTGGCAATGTCAGGGATCTTTTCCACTTCCAAAACAAGATCACAGACTCGCGCCGAAACACTGTAGACAGATTCGGCTCGACCTGGCACGCCATCCGGGTTGGTCGGGTCGACATCCCAGACATTTTGGTAGTGATCGTCGGACAGTAGCTCGTAGTCTCCGAAATCCCGTTCGCAGAGGCGGTGGTCCTTCTCCGCTTGAACTCCGAGAAGTTTTCCCGCGATGCCCGCTGTTTGGCGAGTGCGGAGAAAAGGCGACATGAGAATGTGAAGAGGCAGATCTTTCCGAAGATCATCCCGAGCCTCTTGAACGGAACCCCCGACCTCTTCGCGACCGGTCTCAGTGAGGCCATAAGCTGCCTCCGCGTTGATGAGTTGACTCGCCACGATGCCCGTCTCGTTGGCCTCGCTCCGGCCATGGCGAAGCACAAACCACTGTTTCGTCAGCCGGGCGGAGAGAGGAGAACGGTATGCCTTTTCTTTCATAGATTGCTCATAGGATATTCACCAATTCACTCAGGAGCGATTCATTTCAACAAAGCCCTGCAAAAAGGATCACGTGAACGAGGACGGCAAAACGCTTCCTTCAGGGGGGCATTCAAGAGATCGTTCCAGTATGAAAAACCTTACTCGCCGCCGCTTTTTCGAAGATTCCGTGATGGCTGCCGGCGCGGCTGCACTGCCTGTGTCCTTGCTCGCTCAGGACAGCAAATCGGTCAGTCCGAATGAAAGGCTGACAGTCGCCATCATCGGTTGCGGGATTCGGGGAAAGGCCCATGCCCGCTCGCTGGCGCGACTGGCTGATTGCGACATTGCCTACGTCTGCGATCCCGATCTGGACCGGGCCGATGAAGTGGGCGCGCTGTTGACCGGAGATCTAAAGCGCTCCATGCCGAAGAAGGTGCAGGATCTGCGGGTGATCCTCGATGACAAATCAGTGGATGCGGTCTTTATCGCGACTCCGAATCACTGGCATGCGCTTGCGGCGATCTGGGCGATGCAGGCAGGTAAGGATGCCTACGTTGAAAAGCCGGTAAGCCAGAATGTGGAAGAGGGACGGCGCATCGTGCAGACCGCGCGCAAACTGGGCCGTATCTGTCAGACCGGCACCCAGAACCGATCACGCGGAGCTCTGGCGTCCGCAGTTCAGTACATGCACGAAGGCAAGCTCGGCGAGGTGAAGCTGGCGCGCAGCATCATCTATGGCGGAAGAGGCTCAATCGGCGGTCCGGTCGAATGCGAGACACCCCCGCGCTGCGACTACAATCTCTGGGCCGGTCCCGCGCCTTTGACGAAACTGACAAGACGGCGTTTTCATTACGATTGGCATTGGATGTGGGACACGGGCAATGGCGACATCGGCAACAGCAATGTTCACTCCATCGACATCTGTCGCTGGGGGCTCGGGGTGACAGGACTGGGACGCAGCGTAATGAGCTATGGCGGTCGACTCGGCTATACCGATGTGGGGGAGACACCGAACTCGCAGGTCGCGATTTTTGACTTTGGCGACAAGAGGATTGTGTCCGAGACGCGCGGACTGAAGAGCGATCCCTTCAACCCGAAGATCAAGGCGAGCTGGTTTTTCTATGGCAGCGAAGGCATCATCGCAGAGACGGGGCTCTACGATCTGGAAGGAGAGTTGGTGCTGTCTCTTATACACATCTCCGAGCCCACGAGACCGAGGCTGATCT
>CAJXQE010000360.1 GCA_913058215.1 uncultured Verrucomicrobiales bacterium | reverse complement strand
CTTCGTCGGCAGCGTCAGATGTGTATAAGAGACAGCCTACGGAATGACCAAAGTCATCGGCGAGCTGATGATCAATGACTACTCACGGAAAGGATTTCTCGACGGGCGATCTGCAAGACTTCCCACGGTCATCATCCGCCCTGGCAAACCCAATGCAGCCGCCTCAAGCTGGGCTAGCGGGATGTTTCGCGAGCCGCTCAACGGCGAGACCTGTTATCTGCCGGTTCACCGGGATCAATGCCATCCTGTTCTCGGTTATCGCGAAGTCATCAATTCCTTTATCGCACTTCATGAAGCGGATCCGGCATTGCTGGGTGATGATCGCGCCTTCGGCTTGCCCAGTCATCGCATTACTGTCAGCGAAGGCATTGCCGCTTTGGAGAAAGTGGCTGACGAACTGGGATTGAAAATCGGGATGGTTCTCGACGAACCCGATCCAGTCATTCAAGGTATCGTCGACAGCTGGCCGACGGCGACTGATGGCTCACGGGCAGTCAAAGTCGGCGTTCCCGAGCCGGCACCTCTCGAGCAAATTATTCGCGACTACATTTCCGATTTCCTAACCACCTGAACCGAACCACAACCGACACCACTTGTTTATGAGACTGTTTCTTCAAATTCCGTTACTGGTCATCGCACTGATCATTTTTAACGTAATGATCTTTTCCGATCCCAATTCATTTCGTCCCGACGCCGGAGCAATATTTGAACTGGCTCTTCCCTCCGGAGGAATCTGGTTCGCAACCAAGAGCGACCTCATTGTCATCGGCGGTGTTTTACTTCTCTACATTGAACTTTTCAAGGCGACTCGAACCAGTGTGGGTGCCATTGTTGAACATATTCTCTCTCTCTTCGTCTTCCTCGTTTTCCTCGTCGAATTCATCGTCGTTCCAGGCGCAGCCAGCTCAACCTGTGTCGTTCTAATGCTGCTTTGTCTCCTCGACGTAGTGGGAGGTTTTACCATCTCGATCTCGACAGCCAGACGGGATATTGGATTTGGGAATTAAGATCAGCGGGAACAGGAAATGAAACCCCTCATCACTTTCTCTCTCGCGCTGACTTTTACTTCAACGCTTTTCGCACAGGAACCAGTCGACATCGGAACCCGGCTGGAACTGTTTGTTGACGATCTCCTCATCGGGGAGATGAAAGACACCAATCGAAAGCTTCATTCCCCAACCCTTCTTAAGTCATCCGGAAAGGCGCGACCTTTCGGCCACTACGCAACTGTCCTCAAGAGCGAGGCAGGCTATCAGCTCTACTACCGTGGAGACGCCATTCCCGGGATGCATTGGAAAAAGGATGGCTGGGGCCCCTATCACGCCAACGAAGTTACCGAATACGCCGAAAGCAAAGACGGTTACAACTGGACCGAGCCCAATCTTGGACTCTACGAGTATCCGGGAATGCCCGAGGGAAATGTGATCGTGTCAGGCGAATTTCTTATCACTCACAATTTCACACCATTCATCGACAATCGACCCGGCGTTCCCAAAGAGCAGCGCTACAAAGCCATCGGTGGTGGAAAATACCCGGAAGATAGCTGGGCACTCTGGTCCGAAAAAGACACACGGGCAAAGCTTCGCGAGAAGCATGGCCCCGGTGGCCTTTACGGATTCGTTTCTCCCGACGGCATTCACTGGAAGCGGATTCAACAGGAGGCCATCATCTCAGAAAAGGAGGGGAACTTTGATTCGCAGAACGTTGCTTTCTGGTCGGAAGCAGAAGAACAATACGTGGCTTTCTTTCGCATCCTTCACAAAGGACTTCGCTCCATCCGTAAATCCACCAGTAAAGATTTCCTGAGCTGGACAGAACCGGTCATGATGGAGGCCAATCAGCCCGGTGAACATCTTTACACCAACGGGACTCACCCCTACTTTCGCGCGCCTCACATTTACATCGCACTGCCGACTCGTTTTCAGGCCAATCGGGCTGCAATCACTGACGTGGTTTTCATGAGCACCCGTCCCGGCTCAACCCGATATGATCGGCCGTTCAAGGAAGCCTTCATTCGCCCCGGTCTAGGCGAAGGCGGTTGGGGCAACCGATCAAATTATGCAGCTCTCAATATCGTCCCTACCAGCAAGGATGAAATGTCGATCTACATGTATGGAGGCGGGCATTACACACTGCGAACTGATGGGTTTATCTCAGTAAATGCTGGATACGACGAAGGCGAATTTATCACGAAGCCATTCATCTTCGGAGGCGACGAATTGGTCATCAACAGCGCCACGAGTGCCGCCGGAATGATTCGCGTGGAGATTCAGGATGCCGCCGGAAAAGCGATTGAAGGCTTCACTCTCGAAGACAGTGCAAAAATCTGGGGCGACGCCGTCAGTAGAGCTGTGAAGTGGAGTAAATCGGCAGATATCAGCTCTTTGGCAGGAATGCCGGTGAAGCTGCGCTTTGTGATGAACGAAGCGGATATCTATTCGATTCAGTTTCCAAAGGCATCCGAGTAAACGGATTCTACCTGGGCATTCATCCTTAGGCCAGAGATGCTCACAGATCAGCATCGACGAATCATCCCTGCAAAATCTCGTCGACCATCACAGTCTCTTTCCGTTTGATCGACTCCTGCGCGGCAATACAAACCGCCACAGCCAGCCTGGCGGCTTCGCCATCGTTAAGCGGTCTGGTATTTTCCCTGACGCAATCAACAAAGTGAATCAACTCGGGACCGATCCCGCGATCAACACGCCCTGAGCTGTCGACAAAATTTGCGGCGTCGCCTTCGTCTGCGAGAATCCGCTCGGTACGGTCCGGCAAATCAAAGCGATGATGCACCAACTGCAGCGCCTGATTCTTCGTATCGATTCGTCCCAATGAACCGCAGGCTCCGATCTCGCATTCACCACCGTATGGGGCGAAAAGACAAAGCTCCAGATTGGCGCGTCGCCCACCTTCGTATTCGATGAGCACCTGGGCGTTGTCCAGAATCTCTCTGTCCGTCAGGACGTTGGTTCCTCCATGAGCCGAAACGCGCACAGGCTTGGTGGCCATCATCCAATTAAAAAGATCAATGTGGTGAACGTTTTTCTCGACAATCGTTCCGCCAGTCAGCGCTTCGCTGGATCGCCACCCCGGACGCATCGGCCCACGGAATTCCCGGCACCACATCAATTGCAAATCTCCAATATCACCACCATCGATCATTGACTTCATCTGACCGTAGAGACGCTGAAATCTCATTTCGTGTCCGATCTGAAGCACTTTTCCAGCCGCCTCTGCTGCCGCGATGATTTCATCACACTCGCGAATATTAATCCCGAGCGGCTTTTCACACATGACATGCTTTCCGGCTTCGAGGGCCGCGATTGCCGCTGCGTGATGTTGATCATTTGTCAGAGCAACGATCACTGCATCAAGCGAATCGATTTTCAGCAACTCTCGCCAGTCGGTGAAGGTCTGTAATTGATCACCGGCCAACTCCTTCGCCGCAGAAAGACTTTCACCACTGCGACTGCTGACGGCAGTGACTTCGACGTCGTCGATCTTGAGGAGGTTCCGTAGATGAGCTTCACGGCCAAACCAGCCGGCTCCAAGTAATCCGATATTCATAATATTCTAAAATTCAGTATCATCCAGAAGCAGAAATCCTCTTCAAGTCCGCCCGAGTACTCGCGTAGGACTCATCAAAGGCGAGGGTCTCAGGATCGGGTTCCTCTCCGCGAATCTTACACACGGCGGTGTAAAGATCAGGCCACCAGTTCCGATGTTCGGTGAGTCCGTCCTTCTTCCACTGTTCCCAGTCGGCCATGACGCTATCCCAACATTTGCTCCCGTAGTCGGCAGCCTCCTTCACTGATTCGAAATCTTTCACATACCAGTCCCGGCCAATGCGCGCGTGAAGCACTTCATCCGCCCAGTCATAATCCTGAATCAGCTCAGCAAATTCATCACCGGAAGCCTTTCCAACCTCCCACTCAAAACGCTTCCCGGTCTTATTCATGAGCCCCTGCTCAATGAACCAGAGCACCGCATGTCGTTCACGCGGAGTCAGTTGCTCATTAAGCCCTTTCGCCCAGGTGTGATTGATCATTACCAACTTGCCCCAGTCCACTCCCAGTTTAGCAAAGCCGACTTCTCCCATCATGGCGTGACGAGCTTCATCCCAAAGCTGACGCGTCATGTCGCGATAAAAAGTCCACGCTTGACCGCCCCCCTCTTCGTCACCGGTAGCTGTCGACATCTCGTAGAGAATCGATGCCATCATTTCCGGTACATCAATTTCCCGGATCCGCTTGAAATACATCATCAGGACTTTGTCTTTCTCGGCGTACTTGTCGCTGTAGAGAAACTCCTCGGCATGGACCCCCTGATTAAAGGGATCCGGAAAACGCTCATCCCGCTTGGGTGACTTGTCATACTGCCAGGGCTTCCCGGCATATTTCGCGTCAAACTCTGCCTCCTCAGCCTCTTCTGTTCCGTCCAATCCGCCCGCAGCAACGAACAAAGTCATGAGTTCGTCCCTCCAGCTTTTCAGCGCATCATTCTGCAGATCATTTCTCTCTGCTTTCAAAGCATCAAGGGCAGCATTTCCCCACTCGATCATATCCGCAATTTCGGGAAGGATGATCCGGAGAATACGAACACTTGGCGCGTCCGCCAGAGGATTGGTGTCCTGCAGATGGCGATGAAGAGCTTCATCGAGTTCAGGAAGAACGACTTCATACAAACCTGTCAGCAGTTCTTCGGCGCTTGCGGACATCAAGATTTCATCAAAGAGCACTGCAAAATTCGGGTCGGGGATTTTGTCGAGTCCAAGAGGCGGGTGTCGCATCTCCGCAACCCGATCGCGAAGAAGAGAAACATGCTCAGATACCAGATAGGCATGATGACTCAGGCCCATCTTCAATTCGTAGACAGGCTCCGCTGTAAGTCGGGCAAGAGCAGTCGACCAGAAGCGGTGCAGGCAATAGTGATAGCGCTTCAAACGTTCAACACAGTCTTCGATACTCAATCCGGGGCCAGCTGCCCGCGGAAAATCGGAAACGCCGGCAAGGGACGGAAGGTTTTTATAAGACTCGTAGGAATCAATTGCGCTCATGTTTCGAATGTAACGAAGGGAATCCCGAAACGCAATTTTCGAAATCGATCTCCTTGGATTCATTCTCCATCAACGCTCCAGGCGGTTCGATGACTGCATCTCAAACCCAAACGTTCAACAAAACTACTCCCGCCACCGCGATGATCGCTCCGAAAATCGAAAGTAAACTGGGACGGTCGCCTTCGGTGATGGCCGACAAAGGCATCATCACGATGGGTGTCGTCGCAACCACGGCGAGGACGATCCCGCTTTCCTGGGATTTGAGCGCCCATTGAAAAAAGCTGACACCGATTACGGGTCCGAAAAGAGCGGCCCCGATCAACCATGGAGCCAAGGACTTATTCAATGGAGTCCGCCAGTCTTTCCAGAGCCGTTTACTTCCGAAAAACCGAACCAGCAGGACAACAATTCCAGCAATCACAACTCCGGCAAATACCCTTTGGAATGCGGCGCTGATTCCACCGACCTCCACTCCGGCAATCGTCGCAACCTCCTCGGCTTTTCGACTGAGAACGGCTCCAATCCCCTGCCCGAATCCAGCCACTATCGCTGCGACAACGCCCGCTCCATAGAGCCCGCGACGCTCAATTATTTGACGTGATTTTGCCCCGGGCCGTATCGCCATGATCACTCCGATCAAAATTAAACTGGCCAAAAATACGACACGCCCCGTCACCGCATTTCCCAGCCAAAGATATTCCATCGCCATGGCAAAGAGCGGCGCAAAACAGAGGTTCAGCAAAATTGTGAGACGCGACCCGATTCTCTCGTAGGCGGCAAACAGAGCAATATCACCAATTCCGAATCCGACAATCCCACTGAAAAAGAACCACCCGAATGTCTCACTCGAGATCGAATCGCGATAGAAAAGGGCAACGAGAATCCCAAGAACGACGGCAGCCAGCAGAAGACGGATGAAGTTTCCCCACATGCTTCCGAGACGGACAGCAACCCGTTGACCGGTCACGCCGGAAAGCGCAAAAAAGAAGGTGGTCAAAATAGCTCCGAGCATGAGAGTGCTTATCAAACACAAAATCGGTCAGTATGCAATCATCCAACACATCCTCACTTCCCAGAGACACCAAAGCCGGGGCTCTCATGGTTTTCTTCAACGGACGGCTTTGCAGAGCGAGTGAAGCAATAATATCTCCATTCGACCACGGACTCCTCACTGGTGACGGAATCTTTGAAACCCTGGTCGCCTATGAAGGGAAACCATTTGCAGCAAAGGAGCATCACAGTCGGCTCGCGGTTTCCGCTGCAGCTCTGGGGCTCGACATTCCATTGAAGGAAGATCTCGACCAAATGATGGAGGAAGTGATCCGTGCGAACAATTTCCAAACGCATAAGAAGACGAGGATTCGAATCACCATCACCGGCGGAGAGTCCCCGCTCGGATCAACCCGGGGAGATCACGAACAAACCGTGGTAGTAGCCGCATCCGAGGTACCTGAATTCAAGCCGGCATCTGACACCTTTGTCGTCCCTTTTGCCCGAAACGATCAGGGCGCTTTGACCGGTCTCAAGACAATCAGCTACGGTGAAAATGTCGTGGCGCTCAAAATCGCTCGCGAGAATGGCGCCGATGAAGCCATCTTTGGAAATACCCGCGGCAATCTCTGCGAAGGAACCGGTTCAAACATTTTTCTTATCAAAGGCGATGGTCTTATCACTCCCCCAATCAGTGCGGGATGTCTTCCCGGAGTCACCCGGGCAGCCATTATCAAATGCGCAGACCGGATCGGGATCTCCTGCAAGGAAGTCGACATTGCCCTTGGAGAACTGGAAAAAAGTGAAGGGGCTTTCCTAACATCAACATTGCGGGAAATCCAGCCCCTCCGGTCGGTTAACGGCACCCATCTCCCCTCACCCGAACAAATCACAGATCCTCTCAAGAATGAATTTCTGAAATATACAGGACGGGATTGATGAATGCCGAACACTGAAAACCCGAAAAGTTTCACGCATAAATACGGACGGCAAATGCGGTTGCAACCCTTTGCCGGACCACCCATACTCTAGCCATGCGAAAAATTCTTCTCACATTGGCAGCCGGTATTCCGGCACTGATCGGAACGGCACAGGCTCAAGGGCCTGGAGTGGATTTTGAAAAGGACATCTGGCCCATTTTTGAAAAGAAATGTGTCTCCTGCCACAAAGCGCCCTACGAAGATAACGGTCGAACCAAGAAACCCAAAGCGGAACTGCGCCTCGATGGGGCCTGGGCTATCACGATGGGTAGTGAAAACGGATCGGTTCTCGAAGCCGGCAAAGCGGATGAGAGCGAACTTTACATCCGGGTAACGCTTCCGCAGGACGATGACGATTTTATGCCACCAACCGGCAAAGACATCGATCCTCTTACCAAAGAGGAGATGGAGCTGTCTCTTATACACATCTGACGCTGCCGACGAAGAGGATAGTGTAGAT
>CAJXQE010000359.1 GCA_913058215.1 uncultured Verrucomicrobiales bacterium | reverse complement strand
CAAAACATTCGAGTTCACGAAGGGAGAAATCTGTCATATCAAAAAGGTATTAATCTGAATTTAAAATAGTATTTCCATCAACTAATTCCACCGGTATCTTTTCTAAGAATTTAAAGAACTATCCCAAAGAATTATGGCAGCGAAAAAGCCCACCAAAAAGAAAGCAGCAAAATCAAAAGCAAAGGGGATCCCGGCACACCGTCAGTTTTCCTCTCCCATGCTCGACGGCCCCGATCGCGCCCCGAGCCGGGCAATGCTGCATCCTGTTGGATTCTCCAACGCTGATTTCGAAAAATCCATTATCGGAATTGCCTCTACCTGGAGCATGGTCACTCCCTGCAACATGCACATCGACAAGCTGGCGAAAGAGTCGGTAAAAGGAGCTGATGCTGCCGGCGGGAAAGGAATGGAATTCAATACGATCACGATTTCCGACGGGATTTCCATGGGAACCGAAGGAATGAAATACTCGCTGGTGAGCCGCGAAGTGATCGCCGATTCCATTGAGACGGTGGTCGGTTGTGAAGGGATGGACGGCGTCGTCGCAATCGGGGGCTGTGACAAAAACATGCCCGCCTGTGTCATGGCGATCGCCAGAATGAACCGTCCCGGAATCTTCGTGTATGGCGGAACAATCAAGCCAGGTTGCTTCAAAGGCGAAGACGTGGATATCGTTTCCGTTTTTGAGGCCGTTGGAAAGCACAGCGCCGGCGCTATCGATGACGAGGAACTGGAAGGCGTCACTGAAACTGCAATTCCCGGTCCCGGATCCTGCGGTGGAATGTACACCGCCAACACCATGGCCAGCGCCATTGAAGCTATGGGAATGAGTCTCCCCAACAGCTCAGCTCAGGCGGCGGTGAGCGATGAAAAGATGATGGACTGCTTCGATGCCGGAGCAGCGGTGGTCAATCTCATCAACAAGAGTATCCGTCCCCGTGACATCATGACAAAGAAGGCATTCGAAAATGCCATCACCGTGGTCACCGCTCTCGGTGGCTCGACCAATGCAGTGCTTCACTTGCTCGCTATTGCCGATGCTGCAGGAGTAAGACTTTCCATCGATGACTTCACCCGAATCGGGAAGAAGACGCCTGTGCTGGCTGATCTCAAACCAAGTGGCGCCAACGTGATGATGAAGCTCGTCGAAATCGGCGGAACTCTTCCGCTCATGAAAATGCTACTCAATGCGGGCCTGCTTCACGGCGACTGCATGACAGTGACCGGCAAAACCATGGCGCAAAACCTTTCCAAGGTGAAAGCCAGCTACGAAAAAGGTCAGACCATCATCCGCAGCCTTAAGAACCCAATCAAGAAAGACGGACACCTCGTCATTCTTTACGGAAACCTCGCTCCGGAAGGCGCTGTTGCGAAGATTTCTGGAAAAGAGGGTCTGACGTTCAATGGCATCGCCCGGGTTTACGATTCCGAGGAAAAAGCCATGAAGGCGATTCTTGGCGGGAAGATCAAGAAAGGCGACGTCATTGTCATTCGAATGGAGGGACCCAAAGGCGGCCCCGGAATGCGGGAGATGCTTGGACCCACCGGAGCAATCATGGGAGCAGGACTCGGTAAAGATGTTGCATTGATTACCGACGGTAGATTTTCCGGCGGCAGCCATGGATTTGTGATTGGTCACATCACTCCAGAGGCATTTGACGGCGGACCACTCGCGCTCGTGAATAACGGAGATAAGATTTCCATTGATGCCGAAAAGCGTGAGATCAGCGTCAAAGTTTCCAAAAAGGAAATGGCCGAACGGAAGAAGGATTGGAAACAACCCAAGCCACGCTACACCAAAGGCGTTCTCGCAAAATATGCGAAGCTGGTGAGTTCAGCATCGACAGGAGCGGTGACGGACTAGCCGCCGGGGGCGGAGTGGGAAAGTTAAAGGTAGATTCGAATTTCTTCGGTTCTTAGAATCGATGCCTCCGTTCAGGAGGAGTGTTTCGAATCTACTATTTCCCGGACAGAGTTAAACTCAACGATGTACCTTCGGCTTCCAACTCGAAGGTACAGTCGCTGAATTTTGGAGCGCTCCGGGAAATCTCAGGGTCGTTGGAAAATGCGTAGGGCTCTTTCGGCATTCCCAGGAAATTCTTGTCCAGCTTTCCGTTCTCATTGAAATCCTGAAAGACAACGACGGCGTATTTGCCTGCTTTCAGGCCTTTCACTTCGACGCTTATCACTCCGGTTTCTTTGACCGGAACCATAGGAGATTCAGGCAGCTCTTCTTTGGTGAAAGTCCCGGCATTGTTGAAAATTCCGACCATCAGGTTTCCCTTGGCGAGAAGGATATTCTTCACTTCAACCGTAAGAACCGGACCCTCATCGGCACGCAGATTCTGCGCCGTGATCAGTGAACACAGACCGGAAACAAGAAGCAGACGCAATATCTTCATACTTCAAGATACGTCTGCCTTGAGAAATTGGATCTACGGTTTTTTCAGTGCTCTGATCGCTGCCGCGTAGCGCTGTCCCAACGTCCTTTGCGACGCCGAATCAAAGTGAGCCTCATCAAATGGAGTCAACTCGTCCGTCCGAACACATGCCGTTTGAGAAATCGACTCAGTCTGCTTCACGATCAGCTTGTTGAAGGTCTCGTATTTTTCGTTCCATTGCCCCAGCTGGGAAAACACGAAGGGAAGATCCTTCTCCCCAAGATCGCCGCGAAGATTAGCAATAAGCTCAGACAGTTTCTTCGGGTAGCCCTCAGGCTTCTGCGAATTGCTTTCCCCCTGGTGCCAGAGAATCCCCTTCCAGGACCCACCTTCAGCTACAGCCGCTTTCGCCGCATTGATTGCATGATGATAGAGTTTAAATTTATCATCTCCGCCCTTTTCCCACTGCTCGATGCTGCTACCCCCGCGTGCAGGACAAATAATACCAACTTCGACTCCCGGATGCTCTTTCAGGTAAGCCTTCACAAAAGACGGGCCACAATTGAGCCGCTGCATTCCCATGTTCTTCCTCGAAGGCGAATAGCGATTGTAAGGAGGAACCGCGGACTCCCATTCCCCTTTCTCAATATTCCAGAGAAAGGCTCCTTCCAGCGGTGCTTTGTCCACTTCCTCAATCTGAGCACGGCCGGCCATGTTTGACTGACCAATCAACAAGAAGAGATGACGTTCCTTTTTCTCCTCTGCCATCCCAATTGAAGTCAGAAGCAAAGTGGCGATTAATAGTACAATACGAATAGTTTTCATTTTCCTAAAAGGGCTTCGGCAGCTTCCACGCTGAGTTTTTTGGCAGGGAGATCATATCCCAAAGAGTCATAGCTCGGAGTAAACCCACCTCCATCCACATCAACGAATATCGGATTATTGTAAGCGCAGGGCTGCATCGTCCCCTGCTTGCTCGTTCCAAAACTCATGTGAAGGCTATGGTTCTCGCCAATCGCAACCACGATGATATGAGAGTCCTTGCTCAATTGCACCGGAATGGTCTGATCAAATTTCACTACCTCATCCCCGAACATATCAGGATTCTCTTTTCGCGTGAAATTGTATTCCGGAACCTGCGCGCCATTGATCAGGACCTGCACCCGGTCAATATCGAGCCAGTCAGCGCATTGCACTTTCACTTTAAGATCAAGATTCTTTGTCGACCGATCCGATCCACCCGCAATAATTCCAGATCCGGTTGAAACTTCGAGATAGGGCCCAGTGGTCAAAATCATCCGGCCTGCCTTGGCATTCCTCGAAATTTCGCGCCAGTCAATCTTCGCGGGATCATCCGTAGAACTTTTCACATAAGTCCTCCAGCCACCAACCCCGTTACCATGAACGTGGTGAGCGTCTGCCACTCCAATCCCCCAAACCCGCATTCCCTGATTCAGAAGTTGAAGCCAAATGAACTCGCGATGGAAATTCACCTGCTTGCCGATTCTTCCCCGTGCGCTGCCGACAGAGAAAGGCGAGCCAACCAAAATATCTGATTGCCTGAAGTTCTGTGTCTCCAAGCCATCGAGCATTCTACCGAAATAGGCATACCCACCGTCCGCTTTCCCGTCGCCATTCCAATCAACGAAGTTTTCAACCATATCCGGGTGATTCACGTGAACCCAGCGGTCGGAATCTTCGTTCTGATAATTACGCAGAACTATCGCATTGAGACGCGGATCTTTCTGCCAGACCGGAGCACCGCCATCCTGCTTCGTGGGGTCCGGCTTCAAAGGGAAAGTGTTAAAATGCGCCCCCCGCCCCGTTAGCTCCAAACCGGGAACAGTTTTGATAAAATTCGTCAGCCCCAATTTTTCGATGTGCTTTTCCCAGTCGTAAAGCCGGTTGTGTTCTGTGGTTGGGGTAAATTCAAGATGCTCTACCGCCATGCTGATAATCCGATCATCAGTGCCGCAAGTGTTGTCACCACTTGGAGTGGAATGATTGTGAAAATCCGCTGAAATCCATCCCGGAGTTTTTACTGAACGATTCAGTTTCCCGGCGACCTCCACAACAGCGCCGGGAGCCAACTCAACGTTCTGCTGAATGTGATCGTGCTCCGGACCATGGGTTACGATGACGCGGTAGTTCCCCGGGGGAAGCGGCACAGTAAAACTTCCGGTCTCAGAATGCCATTGATCCAGGCATCCATGCGCCCGGTCCGTGGGGCCGAGATTTGGAGCCGCTGTTCCTTTCAGAGGATTGAATTGCACTTTGCAGGGAATATCCTTCCCGTCGGAATCCGTGATCGCCAGTTTTACAGCCGACTGTTTTCCAAAAACTACATCACTGGAAGCAGTTTTCCCCGCAGACACAAAAGCCGCCATCTCCTGTGAGTCACGCCCAATATCTTCAGCGACGAATTTGTGATCTCCAACGATATGGGAAATCTCAACTTTTCCGGTTTCATCAGGATAAGCGTAGAGCGGTTTTTGTTTTTCCAGGGTAAAGACCAATCGCCCTGTGGTGACCGGTTTTCCGTCGCCATCTTTTAAGCTCGCAGAAAATCCGCCCGTTGCTCCGGGGTCTTTTCGCGAAGCAACAATCCCCACTGCTTCTGCAGGTGATCGTCCGACGCCCAAAAATCGCGCCACAGTAATGGACTCACCAGCCCGCATTTTTATCTCTGCCGATTTTGGTATTTGAGCGCCCTCCTCTTCGACCCAGGCGAAGGCGTATCCACATTTATCCGCAGGATCAATCGAATCCGCCCAGGAAATCCCTTTGTAAATCCCTTTGCTGCGCATTTGCGTCCAAACATCATTCAGGCTCACTGGAACTTCGCCGTCTGACTCATTCTTAATTGTGGAAACGATCAATACGCCTTCCCATCCGTCCTCAAGGATGTAGAGATGCTTCCTCGAAACGCCTCCTGCTTTGGCCGAGGAAACCATGGTCTCGACCACCACTCGCCCTTCTTTGGCGGCATCGGAAATCTTCACATAATTGACAGGCCCCTTTTGGGTGCAGGGAGCAAAGATGGTGATTTGATCATTCGCTTCGCCACGCCGGGTCAAATCGTAGAGACACCCCGGCGTTTCATTCCCGTCCCCGTAGAAGGCTCCCATATTGGCGCGACGGAGCGGAAGGTTCCCGGATATCACTGCTTCGATCTTGTCGTTTCTCAAAACAAAATCACCAACGATCCCGTCCGCTTCTTTTCCCTGCGGCATCCCGGAAAACTGTTCGCCCCCGACTTCAAACACTTCTGCGGATTGAGAGACAATCGGAAATCCACAAAGGAGAAGCACATACAAACAGCAGCAAAATTTTCGCATGTCGCCAGCGTCGCTGCTTCCCCACATTATCGACAAGGAAAATTCTGGCACGTTAACGCCACGCAATAGTAATCCGGCACTTGAACTGCTTGCGGGATCCTGCCTATTCTCCCGCATGATCCATGGCACACCACCCTCCCTCGATCCGGATTCCTGTCGCTCGCGGCAGGCAAAGCTCAAGTCCTACCTTTCTGAGAATAATCTCGATGGGGCTTTGTTTTTTGACCGCCACTATGTCTATGCCCTGACTGGCTTCTGGCACGAGCAACCCTTAACTCCAACTGCAGTGTTGCTGCGGACTGATGGTGAAGTTGAAATTTTCAGCCACGATGAATCGCCGCACGCGCCGGCCGCCGACAAGGTCCACGCCTACATTCCGAATCATCTTTGCACCTTGAGAGAAAACCTTCCGGCGTGCATTGCTGAGGTTTTGAATCCGCTGCTTGGCGGGATTCAAACGCTAGGGGTTTGCCATCAAACTCCATCGGCGCTGATTGCAGGACCAGACTGCCGGGATATCACCCACGATTATCAGTATATCCGCCGGGCAAAAGATGCCGATGAAGTTGCCGCTTTCGCCTTCACGATTACTTGCGCAGACGAAGCCTACGCTGAAGCCAAAAGAATCATTGAACCGGGACTTAGCGAGATCAGCTTGATGGCTGCGATGCAGGAAAAAGCACTCAACGCAGCCGGTGAACTTCTTTCAGGGTGGGGACAGGATTTCAAATGCGGTTCCCCCGGAGGACATGCTCGTCGCCGCGAGATCGAAGCCGGCGAAATATACGTCCTCGACGTCGGAGTCGGGGTACGCGGATATCGCACGGATCTATGCCGCGCTTTTTGCGTCAGCGATGCGCCAAGCGATGAGCAGGCTGCAGCCCACGCAAAAATCCTTGAGGTGATGGCACTCGGCGAAGGATTTCTCAAACCTGGCCAAAGTTGTAAGGAAATGTTCGAGGCTGTCCACGGTGAGCTCGATGGTTGGAACGGTCACCAGTTTTTCCACCATGCAGGACATGGAGTCGGTCTTGACGCCCACGAAGTTCCCCGCATCAATCCGAACTGGGACGACACTTTCCAGCCTGGCGATCTCATTGCTTTTGAACCGGGACTCTACAGCGACGGGCTGAAGGGCGGAATTCGGCTTGAGAATAATTATCTCATCACCGAATCAGGGTTTGAGAAATTGTCTCACTTCCCCATGGATTTGACCTAAATGGCTGTTGACGCTGCCCCCCAACGCGGGGAGCTTGGCAGCCCTCACACAAGAGAATTTTTATGGCTACAGAAAAAGTATTGATCGCAGGCGAATGGCGGGAAGCAGACGCCACCGGGACCTTTCAGGCAGACAACCCCACAACAATGGAAGCACTGGACGCAGTGTTCCCCATCAGTTCCTGGGCAGACTGTGATGCAGCCCTCGACGCTGCCGCTGCAGCATTTTTGGAAATGCGCTCCATGCCGGGCGAAAAGATCGCGGAATTTCTCGAAGCTTATGCTGCGAAAATCGAAGAACGCGCCGACGACCTTGTCGAAGCCGCCCACAGCGAGACCGCTCTTCCAAAATCACCGCGCCTTGCCGACGTTGAGCTTCCCCGTACCACAGGTCAACTCCGCCAGGCCGCTGCAGCTGCACGCGCCGGAGGCTGGAAGCAGCCGGTGATCGATACGGCAAACAATATTCGATCCTGCTTTGGTCCACTCGGACCGGTTTGTGTGTTCGGACCTAACAACTGTCTCTTATACACATCTGACGCTGCCGACGAAGAGGATAGTGTAGAT
>CAJXQE010000358.1 GCA_913058215.1 uncultured Verrucomicrobiales bacterium | reverse complement strand
GAGATCAGCCTCGGTCTCGTGGGCTCGGAGATGTGTATAAGAGACAGGGATTACGATCGTTCCTTCGTCGCCCGGTAAGTTTTCATGCCATGGCAGCCAGGGATTGCCAGCCCAGCCCGGATGATCCTGTAAAAGATCAGATCCCGGCAATGCTGCGGGGGGCTCGTTGCCACTCGCGAGGACGACTCGATCCGCATCGATCCGACTCCCATCCTCCAGAAGGACGACTCCCGAACTGCCATTAACTTCAACATCCACTGCAACCCCATCGATGAATTCGGCCGTCACCTTTGCATCCTCTTCCACTCCCTGGAGGTGATGATGCATTAGCGATTTCAGGTAGTCTCCAAAAACCATCCTCGGCATAAACCGTTCCCGCAGTTCCAAATCCGACACCGTGTCGAACTCTGATCGGGTTCGGAGCCACTGGAGGAAATGATCGGAAAGATCAGGAAAAGCCGACATGTTCCGGGCCGCCACGTTGAGGAGATGCTCCGGCCTTCTTGTTCCATAGGCAACGCCGCGCCCGAGTGGCCTTTTTCCGTTGATCAGGATAAGGTGTCGGGGATGTTTGCTCATCCGGGCAACGTTGACCGCCGTCATCACACCGCTGAACCCTCCACCGATGATGGCGATACGCTTGGTTGATGAAGATGCTGGCATGATTTATTTGCGAACGAAGGCAGTAATGACTTTGAAGCAGTCGTGACGACTATGCAAAACAAGCTGAGAAGTCGTCAACAAATACTGCCCGCGATCTTCTGAACCCTCGTTCTGAAACCGGATATATCTGGATGTAAATCGCACCTTATTGCGTGCAAACCAGGAAATTACCGAGTCACGGTTTCTAATGGAGATGTCGGGTTTTGACGATTCCTCCACTAGGATTGAGTAGGGCTAGCCGGGCATCGTAGGGAATTGGATCTTGACTATCATAACCAGAAGCCCAAAGGTTTATTCGATGAGTATATGTTTTCGAATCGCCAGGCTGCTCATTGCTGCCGCTCTAGTTATCCCTGTTCAGCTCGCCTTCGCGGCTCCGCCAGCCGTGCTTAGTCATCAGGGCCGCATCGCCGTCGACGGGGTCAATTTTGACGGAACCGGATACTTCAAGTTTGCCCTTATCCAGGACGCCGGTCTTGGTGGCGAGGCGACGGTTTGGGAAACCGGTGTGACCTCCGTTCCTGTTACTATTGCGAAGGGACACTACTCCGTTCTCCTGGGGCAGGCTCCGACTCCGCCTCTTTCTCCCGGTGTCTTTGCCGACAATGACAATCTTGTTCTGCGGATCGAGTTTAGTTCTGACGGGACAAGCTTTGAAACTCTTTCTCCCGATCGACCGGTCACCACGACCCCTTATGCCTTCGTCGCAACAACCGTTCCAGACGGTTCGATTACAGCAGAGAAGCTGAGTCTCGGTGGTGGTGCTGGGCAGGTTCTAAGCAGTACCGGGAACGGGCTCGCCTGGATCGACCCCATGTCGGGACCGCAGGAGAATCCCGTCATTTTCTGGGCGGGAGGCCCGGCAAGTTCTTTTACTCTAAATGACAATCTTAATTGGGTGAAGGTCCCTCTGGGGGTTACCGAAACCAATACCGCCGCATCCCATCTTACCGCAAATGCCAACGGCGAGGTTACGATCAATATTGCGGGCTTCTATGAGGTGACGTGGGATCTGCTGATAAGAGGGTATGGGCAACAATTTGGAATCGAGAAGAACGGCGTTCTAATCCGCTCTGGCTATTCGGCTATTCAGAATAACGTATACCACCAGCAATCGCTCACGACCCTTCAGTGGTTCGAAGTGGATGATGTGATCGAATGTGTCGCCAAATCAGGCAACGCAACAATCGCTCCAGCTTACGTCGCCGGCGCCGATACCCGACTCCAGATCCGTTATATTGGCAATACCCCCGCCCCGGCACCTTGAAGGAAGAGTTGGCCATCGCTTGATGTCTTCCGGCTGGGTATTCGCTTTTTCAACCCCGCCGCTTTTTGACGATCTCGCTCCTGCTCGGCGGTAATGCAATTTGTCTTTGGTAGGCTGTCACTGCGCGCTGCCCCGGGTTGGAGGGGGTGCAGCAGTCCGGATTCAAATCACATTCCGAAAATTGTTGAAAGCAGCCTCGCGAGAAAAAGGGCAGTTCCTCAGCGAGTCTTCAGCGCGTTTTCGACAATCGGTAACAGGCGCAGTGCCATTTGGCGGTGCCCCTCTGGATTGGGATGGCATTGGTCAGTCGTCCAGCTTCCAATATCTATTCCGGAATCGCGCTGGAGTTCCCAATATTCGCCGTGGTCAACGAGTGGAACATCCAACTCAGCAGCTACTTTCCGGCAGTGGTTCTGAAATTTTTTCAAAGAAGTATTGGGGTGCTCATCAATGCCATTCATTCGGTAATCTCCGAAGATAGGTGGAGTCATCAGGATGGGGGTGATGTTCGCTTCTCTCAGGCGGGACACAATCTCGATCAAATTCGCCCGAAATTTTGCGGTCGAAAGGCGACTTGCTGTTTTGCCGGGATCAATATAGCCGTCGTTCGTTCCATACATAACCGTGACGAGGTCAGGCCTGGGTTTCAGCGCGATGATTTTCTCGACTCGGGCGAGGAATTGTGTGGGACCTTGCCTCCGATTCCATTACCATAGAAAAGAAGCTTCAGATCGCAGCTGTCCCCTTGCGTATCTCGTTCTTTCTGCAAACGTCACGAATGACTTCTTCTCGGTTTTTCACGCTCATCGCAATTGCCGCCTTCCTCTTTCTCAGCGAATCCCAAGGTGCTGACAAACCAAATGTGGTCGTTTTTCTCGTCGATGACATGGGGCTCATGGACACCTCGGTGCCATTCCTTACTGATAAACAAGGCAAGCCGGAACGACATCCCCTCAACGATTTTTACCGAACGCCCAATATGGAGCGACTGGCAATGCTGGGAACTCGATTCAGCCAATTCTATGCCATGAGCGTTTGCTCGCCGACCCGCGCCTCCATCATGAGCGGGCAAACATCAGCACGCCACACGACGACCCAATTCATCAAGCCGGAAACGAAAAACACAGGAAGCCTCGGCCCTCAGGATTGGAAATGGAAAGGCTTTGTCGAAGGGGATGTCACCCTGCCAGGACTACTTCGTGAAGTGGGCTATCGAACCATTCACGCAGGCAAAGCTCACTTTGGCCCGAACGACTCTTTTGCTGCGGACCCTCTGAACATCGGATTCGATATTAACATCGGAGGATGCGCTTACGGACAACCGGGAAGTTACCTTGGCACCGATCACTTCGGCTGGGCGAAGAAGAACCGCAAGAACCGTGCGGTCCCAGGTCTCGAAAAATATCACGGACAGGACATCTTCCTCACCGAAGCACTGACTCTCGAAATGAACGCAGCCATCACCAAGGCGGTAGACGATGAAATTCCGTTTTTCGCCTACATGTCGCACTATGCTGTTCACTCGCCTTTCCAAAGCGATGACCGCTTCGCTGAACACTACAAAGGGAAAGCTAAGGGAAACCTCTCAAATTTTGCCACCATGATCGAGGGCATGGATAAATCACTCGGCGACATGTTAGATCACCTCGAAAAGCTGGGGATCGCAGAAAACACTCTCGTACTGTTTCTCGGTGACAACGGAACCGACGCTCCCGCTGGAGCGACTCACGAAATCGCCTGCTCTGCTCCGCTACGTGGTAAAAAGGGGACGCACTATGAAGGCGGAATGCGAGTCCCGTTCATTGCCGCATGGGCAAAGCCGGATACGGAGAACCCGTTTCAAAAACAGCGACCTATCCCGCAAGGCGTTATCAATGATTCCGACATCGGCGCAGTTTACGATGTGTTCACCACTGTCATCCAGGTCGCCGGGGGCAAGGCTGCTGACCATGTCGTGGATGGCATTGATCTATTCCCACTCTTCACCGCAGGCGCAGGAAAGGAGGCGGGCCGCGAATTCCTGATGCACTTTCCACACAGCCATCGCAGCTCGTATTTTACCGCATTCCGAAAAGGAGATTGGAAGTTGGTCTATCACTACAGTGATACCTCAGGTCCAAGCAAAGATAAGATCGAGTTATTCCACCTCACTGAAGATCCCGCCGAATCTAAAAACCTTGCTTCGTCTAAAGCGAAAGAGCTTGGCGAGATGATGAAAGCAATGACTGCGGCCCTCGAAGAGGCTGGAGCTCAGTATCCTCATGCCAAAGATGGCGCATCTTTAAAACCGTCGCTCTAGTTTTGTGTGGCGACGTGATGATCTTTTGGAAGGCGGAAGTCATGCTGAAACAAGCTATACCAATTGAGTAGGGCCCTCATTGGTCGAGATGACGGGATCCTCAATTCTTCGAAATCGATTCGTCCAGATTCAGAATCAATGACGATACTGCGGCGAAGGCTGCCAACTCATCCGGCTTGAGCGATGGGTCGGGCTTTTGCTCACCGCCGCCGTTTAAATACGCTTTGGCTTTTTCTGGATCAGCCGTGAATTCTTGATGCCGGTCCCGGTATTCTTCGTGGAGGATGGCAAGCTCTGACAGCTCAGGCTCCCGGGATGTCGCAAGTCGGAAGGCAAAGGCAATTTGAGTCTGCGGCGTCGATCCACCCTGTTTCATGGCACGCTCGGCGAGAACGCGAGCCGCTTCGACGAATTGCGGATCGTTGAGCATTACGAGGGCCTGGAGTGGCGTGTTTGTCGTCTCGCGGCGAGTGCGGCAGGCGGTTCTTCCGTCGGCCCCGAGAATGCGAATGTTAGCAGCAGGGATTTGGCGTTTCCAATAAGTGTAGAGGCTTCTGCGGTAGAGACCTTCGCCGCTGGCTTGCGTGAATTTCGCGCGGGAAGAACCAATCGCGTTCGCTCCGAAGAGAGCTGCGGGTTGGTAGGGATGAACTCCCGGGCCGCCTTGCTTGTGGACTAACAAACCACTCGCTGCGAGGGCATGGTCGCGCATGAACTCGGCGGGAAGCCTTCTGCGGGAGCCGCGCGCCAAAAGACGATTGTCGGGATCGCGCTCGGTGAGCGCCGGAATATGACGACTGGCCTGACGGTAGGTCGCGGATGTTACGATTCGGCGCAGGAGCAGTTTGAGGTCCCAGTCGGATTCCATGAAATCAAGAGCCAAAGTGTCGAGCAGTGCCGCGTGACTGGGGCGATCGCCCTGGGTGCCAAAATCTTCTGAAGTCTTGACGAGACCAATTCCGAAAATCGTCTGCCAATAGCGATTCACGGCAACACGAGCGGTGAGCGGGTTTTCTGAATCGACTAACCATTCAGCAAGCCCCAGTCGGTTTCGAGGCAGGGCCGGGTCGTAGGGCATGATACTGCCGGGAGCGGATGCTTGAAGCTCCGCTCCGCGTTTGTCGTATTCGCCGCGTTCCAGAAGATAAGTCGGCCGCATCTTGTCAGCGTCCGATGCAACCATGCTCACTTTGGCGAGTGCGTCGATTTTGGTCTTCTCGGCTGTTAAGGCAACTTTCCGGGCGCGCTTGTCGGCAAAGCCTTCCCAGATGGTTTTGAAGTAGACGAGACGCTCTTTGGGATCACTCGAGAGATTGGCGCGGGCGGCTGCGGTTTGATTGGCGGTTGTCTCAATTTTAAACTCGGGACCTTTGATCGTGAGGCGGAGCTTTTCATCGGCGCCTAAGCTCAGTGGTGCCTTCAATCCAACAACGGATGGAGCCTTGGCTCCTACCTTGAGGTTCGGTTTTTCGACCGTCTCCACAGGTTTTGGCTTTCCTTTGCCAATGACTTCAATCTTCAAGGATTCGATGAGGCCGGGGGTATCTCCTGAAAACCGGAGGGCCGCAATAGTTTCCGTTTGAGCGAAGCTTCGTTGATATTCCCGGGTCTTCTCAGGTGGTGCCGGAGCACTCGGGTTCGCGGTGAACAGTGAGCGATAGGGGGCATCGCCGGTATTGTATTTGGAGAGGGGCTTTCGGCTGGCGTCCAGGATCTGCACATCCACTTTATCGAGGCGTTCCGGGCAGCAATCGTTCCGGTTGAAGACGACGATGTGATCAATCGCGACCTCCGATCCCAGATCGACTTCCCACCATGCATTCTTCTCGGGGTGGGTGCAGGAACATGATTTGAAAGCGCCACTGCGGTCTCCGTCCAACGCCTTCCCGGCGGGAGAACTGTACCAGACACTGGATTGGGTGGCTTTCCCTGCGAGGGCGACATTCTGTCCTCCGGAGTAGACTTCGACTTCAGAAACCGTGATGTAGCCGACTTGCTCCGGGGCGTGGGAAATTCGGACAAATTGGCCGGCGATTTTTGATTTTGGAGATGCCGGCGCCGCTTCTTTTTTGGGCTGATCCGTCGCGGCAATCACATTCCAGCGAACGGGTTTGCCTGCATTCCTTTCCCATTTTTTGTGGGCAGCCAGTAATTCAGGTGGAGTTTCTTTCAATGCAGCTTCGACAGCCTTCAGTTCCTCTCCGATTTCTGCGAGGCGAGTTTCGTTCTCCGGTAAATGAAGCGACAAAAATGGAGCCGTAGTGCCTTTGGTATTTCCTTTCCCAACAAGGCTATTGAAGAAGCCGGAAAACTCAAAATACTCCTGCTGACTCATGGGATCAAACTTGTGATCATGACATTGAGAGCATTCCAGCGTCAGCCCAAGAAAGGCAGTCGCCGTTGTGTTGACCCGATCAACGACATACTTGACGCGATAATCTTCATCAATAATGCCACCCTCGTTAGAAGTTGGGTTATTGCGCAGAAAACCGGTCGCGAGCTTCTGCTCGGTCGTGGCATTCGGGTAAAGATCGCCAGCCACTTGCCAGGAAATGAAATCACGGTAAGGGAGGTTCTCATTGAATGCATCAACAAGCCAATCCCGCCAGGGGTAGATGCTGCGAGGGTGATCTTCAAACAGCCCGTCGGTGTCGCCATACCGGGCTACGTCCAGCCATTCCAGCGCCATCCGTTCGCCGAAAGCGGGTGAGGCGAGAAGGCGATCAACGGCTGCTTCATAGGTGGCATCGGAGGGATTGGCGAGAAACGCATCCAAGTCCTCAATTGTTGGTGGCAATCCGGTGAGATCAAAACTAACACGTCGCAAAAGAGTCGCGGGATCAGCTGGCGGAGAAGGCTGAAGGCTTTCTTTCGTCAAGGTATCGAGGACAAAGTGATCGATCTCGCCCTTGGGCCAGTTCGTGCCTTCACTATTGGGCGCGGGAGATTTAGCAGGTGCGATAAAGGACCAGTGACGCTCCCATTTTGCGCCCTCCTCAATCCATTGCCGAAGCTTCGCTATTTCGCTCGCAGAGACCGTGTTCTTCGATTCCGGCGGTGGCATGAGCTCATCAGGATCCGGGTGGGTCATCCGCTCGATGATAGAACTCAGCCCGGGATTGCCCGGGTTGATGGGAATCATTCCCCCCTTGCCAAGAGCTGCCTTTGCTTCGGCTTCGAGATCCAATCGAAGATCTGCTTTTCGCGAAGCCGAATCAGGACCGTGACAACTGAAGCATCGATCCGCCAGGAGTGGTCGGATATCGCGGTTGAACGAGATTTCTTC
>CAJXQE010000357.1 GCA_913058215.1 uncultured Verrucomicrobiales bacterium | reverse complement strand
TACACTATCCTCTTCGTCGGCAGCGTCAGATGTGTATAAGAGACAGGAATCCGGGAACCGGAGAAAAAGCAATGAAGCTCCACTGATGTTTTCGCCTTCCTCTCCAACACCAATCAAACCGTCACCGGAGCTTCCGACTATCTTGTCTGCGTGGCCGTAAACTTTAAGAACTTCGATCAGATCCTTGAGGTGGCGTTTGTAGTCTGAGCTTACAAAGGCGAAAACCAGATCGGGAGATCCACCCAGAGATTCGAGGCATGCTTTAGCAGCTTGTTCCATCAAATCCGCGTCGTACACTGACGGGATGTAACAAGAGGCTGTTTTGTTCTGTGAATTCTCTGACATCCTGAATAACAATTGTGAAGAGTGAAAGCTCTCTGTAGTTAAGACGTTTCAGTCCGCCTCATTATTCAGGAAATTGAAATGGTTTCGGGTTATCTTCTTGATCCTCATTAATTCACGGCAAAGTGGCATTATTTCTGGACTTTCCCCTAAAAAATGGTCTAGGCTCACCGACCTCTCAAATAAGATTACTTAAAACTATGAAAAAACTCTTAATTCTTTCAATTTCAGCACTTGCATTCGCTGCCACAGCTAACGCGCAAAATGGTGGTGTAGCGATTCTTGATATTGACGCGGTTGCCCGTGAGCTTGGTATCGAAGATGCTGTTAAAAATCAGCTTCTGACAATGCAAAACGGCTTGAACGGTGAATTGCAAAAAGCGCAGGCAAATCTGCAAGCCCAGATGAAAGGCGCGGAGCAGGCTGCCGGCGCAGCTCCTACCGACGACCAGAAGCGTCAGTTGGTTTCCACAAATCAGCAACTGAACGGTCAGTTCAATCAGCTCAAAGCACAAGCACAGCAAACGCTTGCTCAGGAGCGTGTGAACAAAATCAACGCGTTCCGCGAGCAACTCAAGCCGATTGCTCTGGCAGCTGCCAAGGCGAAAGGTCTTAGCGTCGTTCTCATGAAAGTGACTCCTCCTGTGTATGCCTATGGCGACGAAGTGGACATCACTAAAGCAACTACGGAAGCTGCTCTCAAAGCGGGAATGAAAGCTCAGGCTACTGTGGCTCCGGCGCCAGTGCCAGTGCCAGCACCTATAGCGGCTCCGGTTGCAGCACCTGCAGGCGAAAAAGGTAAAGGCAAAGGGAAACAGAAGTAATTTTCTGTATTCGCGGAGAGATACCTCACAGTCCAAAAATATTTTTCGTCAGACGATATGGCAACAAAAATGGGAATCATCGGGGCAGGCGGCATGGTCGCTTATCACATTGACGGTTTTAAGCAGGGCGGCGGCGAAGTTGTCGCCATTGCTGACGTCAATGTAGAGGCTGCTCAAAAAGTGGCCGATGCCAACGGAATTCCCAATGTCTACGGAGACGTTGCCGAAATGCTGGCCAGTGATGTGGATGCCGTTTCCATCATTGTCCCCAACAAGTTTCACGCGCCTCTTTCCATTCAAGCATTGGAAGCGGGCAAGCATGTGTTTTGTGAGAAGCCTCCGGCCTTGAATGCTTCCGAAGTCGAAGGGATTCTTGCCGCGCAGGAGAAATCAGGTAAGACCTTGATGTTCAATTTCAACAACCGCGCACGTCCCGAATCCCGGGAGATGATGAAATTCATCAGTGATGGCAAGGTTGGCCGGATCAATTCAGCTCAGGCAAAGTGGATTCGTCGCACGGGTATTCCCGGTTTTGGAGGTTGGTTTACAAACAAGGAATTGTCCGGTGGCGGACCGATGATCGATCTTCTCCATATGCTTGATCTTGGAATGTATTTCATGGGGTATCCCGACCCGGCACATGTCGTTGCTCAGACATTTGATGATTTCATCACGGATCCCGGCTTCAAAGGTCCATGGGGTATTCCTGACAATGCTGAAGGGAAAACAGATGTCGAGGCAGCCGCGCATGGTTTCATTACCTTTGAAACAGGTCAGGTTCTCAGCTTCCAGATTTCCTGGGCAGAGATGGTAAAACGCGAAGAGGTCTCCGTCGTTTTCCAAGGGAGCAAAGCCGGTGGCAAAGTCGAACGCCTGTTCGGTGAGGATGGCTTAGATGAGACAGCAATCGATACCTGTGAGCTTTATACGCAGGAAGACGGAAAGTCTGTAGATCACACTGTCGAAGTCGAAGAGTGCGAAGATATGGGCCGGATCAACTCCGCAGCAAACTTTGTCGAGACTATCGATGGAAAGGCTGAGCCACTTAACACTCCAGAGCAGTCTTTGAAGCTGATGAAAATCATTGATGCGGCTTACCAGTCTGCAGCCGATGGTGGAAAGCCTGTTTCGCTCTAGTCAGCGAACTAAAACGTTTTTTGAAAAGGGCGGGGGAGCGAATTGCTTCTCCGCCCTTTTTCTTTGATTGGATTAAGGTCTACTGCAGAAAACGAAATGTGAATTTATGCCTGAAGTAGTGAATGACTCATCGGGTGTTGATTTTTCTTTCCGATTTGTTACGCTCGAAATCTGACTCAAGCAGTCTTTAACGAACTCTTTTTACACTTTATGAATCGCAAATTACGCATGGGAATGGTCGGTGGCGGCCGCGGAGCTTTTATCGGACAAGTCCATCGGATGGCTGCTAATCTGGATGGGAAAATCGAACTGACAGCCGGATGTTTTTCCTCCAGTCCGGAGAAGTCCAAGCTCTCCGGAGAAGATTTTTTCCTGGATCCTGATCGTGTATATTCGAGTTATCAGGAGATGGCTGAGAAGGAAGCCGCCCGGGAAGACAAAGTCGATTTTGTCTCCGTGGTTGTTCAAAACCACCTCCACTTCGATGTAGCGAAAACATTTATCGAGGCCGGTATCAATGTGATCTGCGACAAGCCGATGACCCACACTTTGGAGCAGGCCTATGAATTGCGGGATATCGTTAACAAGAGTGACTGCGTGTTCGCCTTGACTCATAATTACACTGGATATCCGATGGTGAAAGAAGCCCGTCGAATGGTGAACGAGGGTGACCTTGGTCGAATCCTGAAAATTGTAGCCGAGTATCCTCAGGGATATGCGGTCGGTGATGTTGAAGGCGAAGGGCAGGGGAAAATCAATAACTGGCGCTCCGACCCGAATATTGCAGGGATTTCCAACTGTATGGGAGATATCGGGACCCATGCCCACAATTTGGTCCGCTATATCACAGGCTTGGAAATCGATGAGATTTGTTCAGAGCTGACTGCATTCATTCCCGGTCGGGAACTGGATGATGACGGGAACAACCTTGTCCGTTTCAAGGGCGGAGCCAAAGGTATCATTTACGCTTCGCAGATCTCCAATGGTGATGAGAATGCCCTGAATATCCGGGTTTACGGAACCAAAGCCTCGCTGGAGTGGCATCAGGAAGAGCCGAATGAGTTGATCGTAAAGTATGCGAATGCTCCGCGTAAAATCTATCGTCGGGGGAATGACTACATCAGCGAAGCAGCGGCCGGACATGGATTTACCCGAACGCCTTTTGCGCATCCGGAAGGGTTCATTGAGGCCTTTGCCAATATCTACCTGGCGGCGGCAAGGGCAATTTCCGATAAGCTTGATGGAAATGCTGCTCCCGAAGGCGGCTATGATTTCCCGGGACTGGATGACGGAATTGCCGGAATGGCGTTTATTCAAGCATCAGTCGAGAGCTCGAAGTCTGATCAAAAGTGGATCAAGTTTCCCGAGATTTAGACGGGATCGGATAATTTTTCAATGAGAGAGAGCGGATGTGGTGAAAGCTGCATCCGCTTTTTTTGCATTCTGTATGATGGAGCACCCTCCGAAGCGGGCTTTGAATTATATTTAATCGAATTAAATATGATAAATCATATAAATGGAGATTTATTTTTATAATAAAACCCTCAAAATCGAAAAAGATTAGTTTTTAAGGTGATAAAATTCAGGTTTGGTATTTATTTATCAATCATGATGTTTGGGTTCTGGGGAATTCTTCATTATGCGAAAGATAAATGCACCGATAAGTCCGCAGAAGCTCGTGAATTGGCTCCTCGTCCCTGCTATTCGGTAGCTTCCAACACGTAGAATCCTTCATTCCTTCCAGAATGATTTCGCGCTGCGTGACCAAGGATCATCATGGAAACAAGTTACGAGGAAATTATTGCAGGAAGAGCCGATCCGATGGCGGTGCACTCATCCAGAGCTGTGTATTTTCGAGTCTTGCATGCAGATCCTTATGGCCTCAAGAATGAAAACTACGATTGGAAGGAAGAAGACAAATTCGTAGCCTGGGTACTGCCAGTGGCAATGTTGGGGGCCCTTATTGTCTGGATCCTGCAATACCTGGGGAAACTCGATCCGGTCAGTGGATATACCTACGCGGTTTTTGTCGCATGGGTTGGGATTGAGCTGCTTGGAAAGTACATCTTTTCCACGGCGATCTTAAAATACAATATCAAGATCAATTACGTGAGAAAGCTGGCTCTTCGGCCCTGGCGGAAATTGAAAACTTATGTGATTCCGCTGATTGTCGTGGGAATCATTGGGCTGGAGCCGACTTCGTCATCTACCATTGCTGCGGTATTACTCTTTTTCTTCCTGGATATCCAGAAGACTATTTTCACCGAGTGGAACCCCATTCGGAGGAAGTTTAAACTGCTCCGGCACGCCTTTGTATCCTGGGACCGGCTTGAGGACAGACCCTATACGATGCGCTACGATATCCTCGAAGATATTCTACGCTTTGTTGTGTATCTCCCGTTCATCGCAATCTTCGGTAAAGCATCGCTGCTCGTGATGATTCCGAATCTGATCAATGAATTTGGGGACGGATTGGCTGAACCGGTTGGAATTCGATTCGGCAAACATAAGTACCGGACTCGTTCATTGTATTACAAGGGTAAGATCTGGAATGGGAATTTCGAGCGGAGCCTGGAAGGAAGTGCCATGGTCTTCATCGTCTCGATCATCGTTATTCTGATGTATGCTTCGGTCTTTACGCAGCCGCAGTTGATCGCTCTCCTGATTGTTCTTCCGATTCTGATGACCGTGGCAGAGGCAATTAGCCCACATACGAACGACGGGCCATTGTTGGCTCTTGTCGGGTGTTCGACGATCTGGGGCGTGACCAGATTCCTATAAAACCGGCAGGCGAGAAATGAAGGCGTCTGATCAATCAGGCCCCGGAGCTTTGCGGTTGCTCTTCGGAATCGGTTCCGAAATCGAATGCGAGAAGGATGCAGATAAATCCTCCGTAGAACAGTCCCATTCTCACCAGAATCATCAGATGTCGATTCCGTGAGAGCGAATGGACAAAGATATGATAGGGCACTGTTGCGGTCTGAACAGTCGGCGATACAAGCGATGTGGGTGGAGCTGCTGAGGTCTCTGACGAGATTGGGGATTTCGCCTCTGATCCGAATAAGGATAAGAACCCGCCACAAACAAAGAGAGCGGCCAGTGTGAAGAGGAAAAAACGGAGCTTCATAAGAAAATGTTTATGTTTTGCAAAGCAGTAAGATTCGTGCGATAGTCATAAATACCATAAAAACCACAATTAGACAAAGCATGAATTTCTTTAAAGTCATCCAAATGGTGATTCTGTGTTTTCCTTTCCTTCTCATCTCAGGATGTATTGAAACGGAGGAAAACGAGATTTCCGAGGCCAAGGCGGCGACTGAGGTGCGCAGTTTGGTATTTGCGATTTATACTGCGGATAAAGCTTCATCCACTGTGAAAGAGTTTGCTCCCGTGATCGCCTGGCTTGAAGAAGATATTTCAAAACGCCTCGGTGAGACGATCAAAATCCGGATGCAGGTTTCAGATCAATATCTCAAAGCAATTGGTGATCTTGTTGAGGGAAGGGCGGATTTCAGCCGTTTAGGTCCAGCGTCCTACATTAAGGCTTTCGAAGACAATCCTGAATTGGATTTGCTGGCCATGGAATCTAAGAATGGTGAAAGATTTTTGAAAGGAATCTTTGCCGTTCATAAGGATAGCCAGATCGATTCTCTCAAAGAAGTGAAGGGAAGGTCGTTTGCATTTGGTGATCCTCTTTCGACTATTGGAAGATATCTTTGTCAGGCAGAACTTTTGAAAGTGGGGATCTCAGATAAGGACTTGTCCTACTACGAGTTTCTGGGGCGTCATGATACGGTCGGAATGGCTGTGGCAGCGAAAGATTTTGATGTAGGGGCGCTTAAGAGCAGTTCGTTTCGAAAACTGATGGAGTCTGGGGAGCCTTTGAGGAAGTTGGCCGACTTTGATAGTGTGACAAAACCCTGGGTCTCTCATCCAGACCTCGATCCAGAAGTCCGGGATGCCCTGAGAGCTGCCATGTTGGAGATCACGGATGAAGATGCCGAAAAGATCGGTTTGGACGGGTTTCTCAAGGCCAAAGACGAATATTACGAGCCAATTCGAAGATCGATGGCCGAATCAGAAGGCTTCTCATTCAAAAAGAGGGGCGACAGAATTTCACAGGCTGACTGAAAATTTTGAATCGCAAACCCGTTATGTTTCCAACATTAAAAAGCCAATTGAGACACTTTTCAATTCGAGCGCAGGCTATCTTTCTGATGACCTATCTTGGGATAGTGATTTCCGCGATTGTGGCTTTCGGGGTCTATTCATTCGGAATTCGACAGTTAGATAAAACAATCGAAAGAGAGAGTCACAAGCAAACAATATTGATTACCAGTCTTTCGATCGATGCCCTTATCACTGAAGATCGTCCTGCCCTTCAGACGGTAGTGAATGGACTAAAAGATCTCGGAGTTGGACTTGCCGGTGTCCGTATTTCTAATGCGGAGGGGAATATTCTGGCGTCCTGGCATTCAATGAAGAGTATTGATACAGACCTGATTGAAGTAGATCGCGAGATCAGCTACTACGGCCAGGACTTTGGTGATGTGTGTCTGAAATGGGACAGGGATTACTTTTCCGAACCTGTAAAACAACAGGCATTCAACATGATTTACATTGTGATTGGGTCCTGTTTCGTCCTGGGAATCGCCTTTGTGATTTTCGTGGAATTCTATTTCATCAAGCCGGTGAAATTCCTTGAGGCAAGGGTGGATGCATTTGCCACCAATGGTGATTCCGGCTATGACGGTCGCCGATTCATGGCCAAAGAAGTCTCCCACCTCAACGATAGGCTGACCGAGGCGTCAAGAGCCCTTGTGGATCGGGCCGAGAGAGAAAGAGAGCTTGAGAGAAAAGAAATCAAGCTCAAGGCAATCGAGGCGACAGCAAAAGCAAAATCCGATTTTCTTTCATTGATGAGCCATGAGATCCGGACTCCTCTTGGAGCTATTCTTGGCTTTGCCCAATTGCTGGATGAATCCAACCTGGATAAAGAGGATAAGGTATTCGTGCACCACATTCGGGAGAGTGGGAGTTTTCTTCTAACCATCATCAACGACATCCTCGACCTTTCAAAAATTGAAGCACGAGGGATGGAACTCGAAACCGGGGCATTCAGGGTCGGTGAGATTGTGAATGATCTTGGAACCATGCTCTCTTCTACCTGTCTCTTATACACATCTCCGAGCCCACGAGACCGAGGCTGATCTC
>CAJXQE010000356.1 GCA_913058215.1 uncultured Verrucomicrobiales bacterium | reverse complement strand
CGAGATCAGCCTCGGTCTCGTGGGCTCGGAGATGTGTATAAGAGACAGTGATAGAGCTCCGCATTTTTGAGGAGCGCTTTTGTCGGGATACAACCCCAGTTGAGACAGGTTCCGCCGGCACGGTCATTTTCAACAACGGCGACGCGTTTGCCGAGTTGAGCTGCGCGGATGGCGCCGACGTATCCGGCAGGGCCGCCGCCGATCACGATGAGGTCGTAGGTTGTAGAAGGCATCTTTTAGAGAAGTAAAAAGTGGGAAGCTGAAAAGTTTTGGGCAGGGCAGTTTCTCGTTTTGTTAGGAAACAAGCAAGACGGGATTCTCGATGAAGTTTTTGAAGGCGGCGAGGTATTGGGCGCCGACGGCTCCGTCAACGACCCGGTGGTCACAACTCATGCCGATCCACATTCTCATGCCGGGAACAATCTGATTGTTCTTGTTCACGACCGGTTGATTCGAAATGGTGCCGATCGAGAGGATCACCGCCTGAGGGGGATTGATGATCGCGTCGAAACTGTTGATGCCATAGGAACCGAGATTGGAAATGGTAAGGGTGCCTCCCTGCATTTCATCGGGGGAGAGTTTCTTGTCACGGGCGCGGGTGGCGAGGTCTTTGATTTCCCCGTTAAGATCTCGAAGCGATTTGTTCTGTGCCGAACGGATGACCGGAGTGACGAGTCCATCGTCGACGGCGACAGCGACGGAGAGGTTCACTTCACCGTATTGATAAACGGAGTCGCCCTGGAAGGACGCGTTCACGGCCGGAACAGATCCGCAGGCGAGCACGGTGGCACGCATGATGAAATCGTTGACCGTGTATTTGGGTCCACCGTTTGCGAGGCTGGCTTCGTTGACTTGCGCCCGCATGTTCATGAGAGGCTCGGCATCGAGTTCGATGTTGAGATAGAAATGCGGGATGGTCGTTTTGCTTTCGAGGAGTCTCTCCGCGATGACCCGGCGCATTCCGCTGAGCTTGATGCTTTCGTCGCCGGCTGCTGCAGGTGAGGGGAGCAATCCAAGACTGCCTCCGCCGCCGCCACCACCAGCGGGTGCGTTTTCAACGTCTTCGGCAACGATTCGTCCGCCGGGTCCGGTTCCGGAAATCCGGCTCAGGTCGAGACCTTTCTCAGTAGCGAGTTTCCTGGCAAGAGGGGAGGCTTTGATGCGTCCTCCGGAAGTGGTCGCCGGTGCGGCTGCGGTCGATGCTTTTTTCGCAGCAGGTTTGGCAGAGGCGGCTTCTTTCTTCTCTTCGGCTTTTGGCTCTTCTTCCTTGGGAGCTTCGGCTGTTTCGGATTTGGGAGCGGTATCCGCATCTGCCGGAGGCTCTTCTCCATCTTCGAGGACCAGGGCCAAGGTCGCACCGAGAGGAGCGGCTTCGCCTTCCTTTACGTAAATCTTATGAATGATGCCTTCGTCGAAGGACTGCATCGCCATGGTCGCTTTGTCGGTTTCGACTTCGGCGACTTCTTCGTCGATGGCGACAGAATCGCCCTCACTCTTCAACCACTTGACGAGGGTTCCCTCGGTCATGGTGTCGCTGAGTTTTGGCATTGTGATGTAAGCGGGCATCTTCTTTAGGTAACTGGCGTTTGGAAATGTGGTTAAGTTAGGGCGTTTGGTTTATCCTAACAAATGGACAAGGTTTTCTCGATGATGTCGTTTGGTCTTGGAAGCTGAGCTTCCTCGATTGGAGGACTGTAGAAAGCGGGGGAATCCGAACTGGTGATCCGGAGGACGGGTGCGTCAAGATCGTCGAATGCCTGTTCCATAATCAAAGAGGAGATCTGGGCACCGATGCCGCAGAAAGGTTTGTTCTCTTCAATGTAGATGGCCTTGTGAGTTTTGCGAACAGAGTCGAGCACAGCCTGCTCGTCGAGTGGACGGATCGATCGGAGGTCGACGACCTCTGCGTTGATACCGTGTTCCTCAGCGAGAATTTCGGCGGCGGCAAGAGCGGTGATGACGGCGCGTCCGTGAGCGATCAGGGAGATGTCTGTGCCTTCGCGTTTGATGTCCGCTTTTCCGAGAGGGATAAGGAATTCTCCATTCTCGCATTCGTCATTTGAAGGGACTTCACCCTTCTCTCCGTAGAGCAATGTGTTCTCCATGAAGTAGACGGGATCGTTGTCGCGGATAGCAGTCTTGATGAGACCTTTGGCATCGGCTGGTGTGGCCGGGCTGCAGACTTTCAAACCCGGCATGTTGGCGAAAATGTTTTCCGGAGTATGCGAGTGAGTTGCTCCCACATTGGTTCCGCCATTTGCTGGCCCGCGGACCACGATGGGAACATGGATGAGTCCGCCGGACATGTAACGGCAGGTCGCGGCGTTGTTCATCATTTGGTCAAAGGCGACGTAAGCGAAGCTGAAGAACATCAGTTCCATGACGGGACGAATTCCGAGCATGGAAGCGCCGATGCCGACGCCGATGAATCCGGCTTCGGAAATGGGTGTATCGATGAGACGTTTGTCGCCCCACTTTTTCCAGAGCCCCTCGGTGACTTTGTAAGCGCCGTTGTACTCGGCAACTTCTTCTCCCATGATGATTACATTGTCATCGTGGGCGAGTTCTTCATCGAGCCCTTCACGGAGAGCTTCGCGGTAAGTGATTTCTCTTGGCATTGGTAACAGGAAAATTGGTGTTTCGGTCTGAGCGATCTAACAGGCTTTGGTCTTCGATTGAACAGTGTTGAGAACAATGGAAGGAACCGCGGATAGATGCGGATAGGAAAATTGTTTTTTACGGCTGGAAGAAGTGAGTTCCGGTTCGGCCGGCGGCGGTGTTGTTGTCGACTTCCCAATAGATGTCGTCCAGGATTTCTGACTCGTCTGGGTAGGGGCTTTTCGCTGCGAAGTCGGCGGAGTCGTCGGCTTCTTTTCCGGCGGCCTTGTTGATTGCTTTGAAGTCCTCTTCGGTGATGACTCCTTCTTTGATGAGAGTTTGCTTCCAGTTCTCGACCGGGTCGTGATCGGTCATGTATTTCTGGATCTCTTCTTTGGTCCGGTATTTTTCAGCATTGGCGTCAGCGACGGAGTGGCCCTTGTATCGATAAGTGTCAATTTCGACGATAGTCGGGCGGCTTTCGTTGTGGGCACGATCGATCGCTTTTTGGACTCCGGCACGGACTTCGTAAATGTTGTAGCCATCCAGTTTGTCCCAGGCCATTCCGTATCCTTCGGCGCGGGCTGCGAGACCACCTTCAGGATGAGCTGATGATCGCTTCTGAGAAGTTCCCATAGAGTAACCGTTGTTCTCAATGATGTAGACTACGGGGAGGTCCCACAGCTCGGCAATATTGAGACTCTCGTGGTAGGATCCCTGGTTGATGGCTCCGTCACCAAGGTAACAGAGGCAGCATCCTTTTTTGCCCTGGTATTTTAAAGCGAAAGCGAGGCCGGCTCCGAGAGGAGTTTGTCCGGCAACAATCCCGTGACCACCCCAGTAGTTTTTATCGGGAGCGAAGTAGTGCATCGATCCACCTTTCCCTTTGGAACAACCGGTCTTCTTTCCGAAGAGTTCGGCCATGCATTCGTTCATGCTCATTCCAACTGCGAGAGCGTGTCCGTGATCTCGATAGGCGGTGATGACATGGTCGTCATCGCCAAGGAGGGAGATAGATCCGACGGCGACAGATTCCTGTCCGATGTAGAGGTGAAGGAAGCCACCGATCGCACCGCCCTGGTAGTGCTTGAGAGAAGTCTGCTCGAAGCGGCGGATGCGGGTCATCTGCCGGAGAAGTTCAATCTTCTCCTCTGCGCTCAGCTTCTTGTTGATCGGATCATCCGCGAAGGACGACTTTTGCGTTTCGTCTGTTTTCTTAGCCATCTGTTTTGAAAAGGTTCTGCTGTGAGGCAGGGCGCGAACGGTAGCGTAAAGTGAGGGTGAAGCAAAATGGTAAGTGTGCGCTTTGCTCAATTTTTGCTATGTTCCGCCGTATCCGACTTCGATGTTCCACGTGGAACATTTCGGATCCTTGAGATGTTTGTTTATCCAAAAAAATACGATGTACTGATAGTCGGTGCAGGTCATGCAGGTGTGGAGGCGGCATTCGCGGCTTCCCGCGTGGGAGCTTCGGTTGCGATGCTCACTCAGAATCTCGATACGATCGGACAGATGTCCTGCAATCCTGCCATCGGCGGATTGGGGAAAGGGCACATGGTTCGGGAGATCGATGCACTTGGTGGAGTCATGGGTGAGAACACGGATGCGACTGCGATCCAGTTTCGAATTCTCAATGCGACGAAGGGACCGAGTGTTCGTGCTCCCCGGGCACAATGCGACAAGAAGGCCTATCAGTTTCGAATGAAGGCTCTGGTCGAGGATGATCCGAATATCGACCTTCACCAATCGAATGTCGCTACGCTTCTGGATAAGGACGATGCGGTCTACGGTATCGAGTCGACCCTTGGTCTTCGGATCGAAGCGAAGAGTGTCATTATTACGACGGGAACCTTCATGCGTGGACTGATGCATGTGGGGCTGCAGAATCAGACAGGTGGAAGGATGGGGGATGCTACCTCCACGATCAGTGATGATCTTCACCGATTAGGGTTCCACGTGGAACGTTTTAAAACAGGAACGCCTTGCCGGCTCAATGGAAACTCCATCGACTTTTCGAAATGCGAGCGACAGGATGGTGACGATCCGCCTTCACTCTTTTCCTTTGAGCCGGATCGGATTAGCGCCGGGGAGAATGATGTCCACACTTTAAACCCTTGGAACGATCCAATGTTCCACGTGGAACAACTTCCCTGCTGGATCACCTACACCAACCAGAAGACCCACGATCACATCCACGCGAACCTCGACAAGTCGCCCATGTATTCCGGGAAGATCGAGGGAGTCGGTCCTCGCTACTGTCCGTCAATCGAAGATAAGGTGGTCCGCTTTGCCGATAAAGATCGCCACCAGGTATTTCTCGAACCCGAAGGTCGCCACACATCCGAGTATTATATTAACGGTGTATCGACCTCTCTCCCTTTTGAAGTGCAGTATGATTTCATCCGATCCATTGAAGGCCTCGCTGATGCGGAGATCATTCGGCCCGGCTACGCGGTGGAATACGATTACTGCCCGCCGACCCAGCTCTACCCCACTCTTGAAACGAAGAAGGTTGCGGGCCTCTATTTCGCAGGACAGATCAATGGCACCTCTGGATATGAGGAAGCGGCTGGTCAGGGATTAGTTGCCGGTGCAAATGCAGCGCTCAAGGTTGCGGGTAAACCTGAGCTCATTCTCAACCGCGATGAGTCCTACATCGGAGTGATGGTCGATGACCTCGTCACGAAGGGAACGGATGAGCCCTACCGGATGTTCACAAGCCGAGCGGAATACCGTCTCTTGCTTCGTCATGATAATGCGGATCAGCGCCTCTCGAAGAAAGGAGCTGCCAGCGGCCTCGTCGGTCCTGATAGAATTACCCGCCTCGAAGAAAAGCAGGAAGCGATCGCGATCCTCAGAAAGATCCTCGAAACGACACACACCGCCGAGGGCTCTCTGGCGAAATGGTTGCGCCGTCCCGAATCCTCGTGGCAGGGATTTGATTCCGAACTGAAAGCGGCTCACTCCGAACCTACCTGGGAACAAGTCGAGATCGATGTGAAGTATGAAGGATATATCATCCGACAACAGCAGATGGTGGAGCGCACTGCGAAATTGGAGAACAAGGCGATCCCTGATTCAATCCAGTTTGTAGAAGTGAAAGGGCTCAAGCGGGAGGCTCAGAATAAACTCGATCACATTCGACCAAAAACTCTTGGCCAGGCCAGCAGGATCAGTGGTATTACTCCAGCAGACATTTCCCTTCTGGCGGTCTGGTTGGAAAAAGCCGATCGCTAATAATTCCCTCAATCCATTAATCGAATGACAAAACCCTATGCTCTGATCGCAATGCTTGCGCAGGCGATTGCCCTCAGCTCTCTAGTCCCTGTGCACGGGCAGGACCTGGCGGTTGATATCAAATTTCCGTCGGACAATCAGTTCCTTCCAAAAAGCTGGACTCTGGAACCCATCTCGGCAAGCACCGTAGCTCTGCCGAAAGAGCACCAGGAGAAAGCGCGCAAGATCATTGCCAAAGGATTGAGCAAGTATCCAAAGGAACTCGCCAAGAAATACCTCAACGATGTCAGTATCGTGAAGTCGCTCAAGTTTTATGGAGTTGGCTATGGAGGGACCTACATGTCAAACAGCAAACGAGTTCTTCTCGTCTATCGGCCCGAGTTTGATCCGCGCGGGTTTGAGCAGCGGCTTCATCACGAATTTTCTTCCATCCTTCTCAAAATGAATGAGAGCGATTTTGAGAAGAAGCGCTGGTTGACCGCCAATGCGCCCGGGTTCGAATACCGTGCTGGTGGAGTCATCGAAGAGCAGAGCGGTGATCGCTCAGAGGCAACAAAGGTTCTTGCTGCAGAACAGGAGAAGACGGGTGGATCCGGAAGCACTCTCCTCACTCTGGACGCTGCCTTGATGGAGGAAGGATTCCTTACTGCTTACAACCGTGTCTCGGTCGAACAGGATGTGAACGAAACGGTGGCCCATTTATTTACCAACCCGGAGCTTTGGAATCTCAGTGTGAAGTATCCGCGGATTGATCAGAAGGTAGATATCCTCATTGATTTCTTTCGGACGCTCGATCCCGAAATGGACCGCATCTATTTTCGAAACCTTACACGGGGTGAGCTCGCTACCTATCCTTAACAAAACCTATGGAATCATCTGTCGTAACACTCGTCGAACTGGCACTGGAAGAAGACCTCAAGGATGTTGGTGATCTCACCAGTGTTCATTTCGTCCATCCCGACCACCAGTCGATTGGGAAAATCATCAGCCGTGAAGATGCGGTGATCTCAGGAATGCCGGTCGCTGAATATGTGTCAAAGAAGGTTGACCCGGATCTCGAGTTTAAAATTCTCAAAGGTGACGGCTCGGCTCTTAGCAAAGGTGATGTTGTCTGTGAGATTCGTGGACGAACCCAATCGGTTTTGACAGCGGAACGGACGGTTCTGAATTTCCTGCAACGCCTTTCCGGAATCGCTACGGTCACTCGAAGCTTCATTCGATTGATCGAACACACATCGGTAAAATTGCTCGATACCAGAAAGACGACACCGGGCTGGCGCTCTTTGGAGAAAGCCGCGGTCCTTGATGGAGGCGGAGTGAATCATCGCATGGGCCTCTATGATGCGATCATGGTAAAAGACAATCATCTCGTGGCGAATCCGGAGCCGGTGGATTTGGCGGCGATTGTTTCCGAGATCAAAGCCGACAGCCCGGAGATCAAAATCGAAGTCGAAGCGGATACGCTTGAGCAGGTGAAATCCTTTCTTCCGATCGAAGGCATAGATGTCATCCTGCTGGATAACATGAGTAATGACCAAGTTCGCGAAGCGGTAGCGATGCGGGACAGTGCCGGCTCAAAAATTGAACTCGAAGCGAGCGGCGGAGTGAACCTCGAAACCGTCGCCGGAATTGCCGAGACGGGAGTCGACTATATTTCCGTTGGAGCGCTCACTCACTCGGTGCGTTCCATCGATCTCGGGCCTGTCTCTTATACACATCTGACGCTGCCGACGAAGAGG
>CAJXQE010000355.1 GCA_913058215.1 uncultured Verrucomicrobiales bacterium | reverse complement strand
TTCGTCGGCAGCGTCAGATGTGTATAAGAGACAGCCGCCCCACCCTTCATTCAATTCTTTATTCCAAAGAACAGCAGGCCCATCTTTTCCCCAATTGCTAAGGTTCAGCCCTTTTTCCGTAGAGATCCCCTTGCCGGAGCCCCCTTGAAATTTCGGCCAGTCGTCCGCGTTCGAAAGTGTGATTGAGCCAGCCAATGCAGCGATAAGAAAGAAAGAGGATTTCATACCCTGCAAAGCTGCCTTCGCGTCAGAAGTTTTCAAGAACGAAAACGCGTAAACAGGGGAGTCTTTCCACCGCGTCAATTCAGTAACTTCTCCGCATATGACTTGGGAGAATATTCTGCTCCTCCCGGTACTTCGCAACGGTACGCCGGGCAATCTTGATGCCTTTTTCCGCCAGCTCCTTCACGATCCGGGCATCGCTGTAAGGCTTTTTCGTGTCCTCTTCAGAAACCAGATCTGCCAGGGCCTGTTTCACACTGGTGTTACTCATAGATTCTCCCGACTCGGTCTCGTAACCCGTCGTGAAGAAATATTTCATTTCGAACACGCCGTGCGGAGTAGCTATGTATTTTCCGGAAACGGCTCGACTGACGGTGGTCTCGTGCACTTCAACCACATCCGCAATTTGTGCCATGTTCATCGGCTTCAACTTGGAAGAACCGTGCTCGAAAAACTCTATTTGCCTTTCCACAATCTGATCCGCAATGGATTGGATCGTCTGCTGCCGCTGGTGAATGCTCTTGATCAGGAATTTTCCCGCCCGGATTTTGTCGCGAATGTAACCTCTCACTTCACGACCGCCCCCTTCAGCCATCATGTCCTTGTAGGAATTGCTGATCCTGAGCCTCGGTATCTGCTCGTTATGGATGGTGGCAGTCCATTCGCCTCCGCTTTTCTCCACCGTGACATCAGGAGTCACATACGAATTACTGCCTTCTGTAAAACGGCTCCCCGGGCGCGGATCCAGCCCCGCAATGAATTCGGCAGCTTTCGTGATCTGCTCCGGAGTCACACTGAGCCGTTTGCCGATTTGCGGATATCGCTTTCTGGCAAGATCGTCAAGATGCTGATCGATGATTCGATACTCAAGGCTGTGATGCTTCCCGAGGCGCTCCAACTGAATCAAAAGGCAGTCCCGCAAATCTTCTGCACCAACCCCGACAGGATCAAAGCTCTGCAAAAGGTTGCGCGCTTCCTCCAGATCCGGAAGCGGAATACCCGTATCGAGACACATCTCCTCGAGATCCATCTGCAAAAAACCATTTTCGTCGAGATTGCCAATCAGGTTTGCCGTGAGCTCTTTCATCTCCGGCCTGGCATCCGTAAAATTCAATTGATCCGTCAGATGATCCTGAAGGGTAACGACCTCCACGATCGAATCCATCATATACTGATACTTTTCGTCGGCGTCATCCCTCTTTGGAGCAGCCACACGCGCCTGCGACATGTATTCCCGCCATTCCTCGTCCAGCTGTGAAAGCTCGGCAAATTCCTTATCAAATTGCTCGTCCTCATCAGGACTGGTGGCATCCTCAATCGAAACTTCTTCGGTCTCGTCTTCCAGCGTAGGATTGGTCACCAGTTCCTGTTGGATCAAATGGCGCAGCTCCAGCGTAGGAGTCTGCAGCAATTGCAGACTTTGCTGCATTTGCGGAGCAATCGTCTGATTCTGTTGAAGCGACTGCGACTGGTTAAACGTCGGCTCTGCCATATAGATGCGTCGAAATTAGTGCGGGAAGAAAATTAGCTTAGCATGATTCAGGCCAATTACTCCATTTTTTCAAAAAGCCCCACTAAACCGCACAACGAAAACCGACATGACAAGTCGAAGTATCCGGAGTGATCTTTGAACGGGCAGAAACCCGGTAACGGTTGCAATACGAGTCGTGGCACAAAAAAGACCCACCCCGAATTACTCTCGAAGAACCGGTGGCCGGCCCTTGAGGATTATCCCGCTCCCCGTGAATTTGCCAGGTCGAACTGAACCAGTCCGAAGTCCACTCCCAGACGTTGCCCGACGAGTTATAGATGCCGAAATCATTCGATCGAAAACTCTTCGCCGGAGCCGTCGAGGTGTAGCCGTCTTCACCAGTATCGTGCCTGGGAAACTCGCCCTGCCAGATATTGCAGCGATGTTTTCCGTCTGGCATCAGTTCATTTCCCCAGGGATAAAGCGCCTGCTCCAGTCCCCCTCGTGCCGCAAATTCCCACTCCGCCTCAGTCGGCAATCGCTTCCCCGCCCATCGAGCAAAAGCAACTGCGTCGTTCCACGAAATGTGTACCACCGAATGGTCACCCAGTTTCCGAATATTCGTCCCCGGACCTCCCGGCCTTTGCCAGTCCGCCTTTTCCACTCTCGCCCACCATTGCATTCCCTGAACCGTGACGAGTTCCGCACCCTTTTGTTTTGATTTCGGCAGTTGATTGAAGAAGACAAATGACCAGCCAAATTTCTCCGCTTCAGTTTTAAATCCGGTCGCCTCAACAAATTCCGCAAAGGCACCGTTCGTCACGCAAGTCTGATCGAGATGGAACTTCCCCACTGAAACCTCCCGGACAGGCCCCTCGCCGTCGGCTTTCCAGGCAAGCTCATCGTCAGAACCCATCAGGAACCGATCCCCCCCCAGCTCTACCATCCCGGCTGTGGAACCTGCACTGGGAGAAACAGGAATTTCCACCAAATCGTCACATTGGCCGCCCTCTTCAGGACGACTCGCCGAAGGACTGCAGCAACTTTTCCCGTCCATCCCTCTGGCGCTCTATTCCTGAGCACTTACGATCTGCGTTTCGACGACCAGCATTCCGCCTTCAGTATAAACCCTTTTGATCGATTCGATCGTTGCTTCGAGTTCTTTATTATCCGGATCCAGCTTGAAGAGGTCCAGAGAGGAAAGGACAGACACAAACTGCTCAGGGACGGATCCTTTATCCGGTTTGATATCTTTTACTTTAAAAGCAATCGTCCGCTTCCGAACCTCAGGCTCAAAGACAAAATTGCCGTTCAGGTAGCGAAATTCTTTTGAGAGAACACCTTTGCGAAGCGGCTGGGCAGCTCGAACCACCATTCCAAAATCCTCGATCGACTCAACAAAAGTCGTTCCCCGGAAATCTTCAGCTACTTCAAGCGTGGCAATCAACACATTCAGATCCTCTTTGGAGAAGAGAAATCTTTCCGCTTTGTTTTGAGTCGCCGCCTCTTTAATCCCTTCCAGCTTGTCTTTCGCAGCCTTCGCTTGTTCCGGAGTGGGCGAGACAACCTTGATCTCCGCCGGCTTATCAACAGTGAATTCACCGATCGCGTTGTTCTGTTTATAGCCGATCACCGCATAGAGGGTGACAAGCCCACCGAACACCACAAGGATCGCGCACAAAATCACGCAACCCGGCATTCCGGTCCCACCTCTTCTTTCCCCTGTTTGTTCCGGCTCAGACATGGCTCAATGTGGCGACAAGTTCTGAAAACGCAAAGCGCGATTTATCCCGTCCCGCTCAAGCGTTGACAAGCAGGAGCCTGCCCGCTACAAGCGGGAAGCAAAAGCATGAAACGTATTCTCGGAATCTTTGTTCTTCTCGTCGTCGTCTACTTCGCCACTTATTTGATGAGCGATTTATTGACCGGTCGAAATAGCTTTCTGTCTGGATACAATCAGGAAAACCTGCTCCGTCGCACAGGCCTTTACGGAATCCTCGGGATCGGTGTGGCTTTCGTCATCATCACCGGGGGAATTGATCTCTCCATCGGCTCTGTCGTTTGCATTGTTGGTGTTGGGTTCCCCTACATCGCAGTCACCCTCGGCTGGCCTCTGTGGATCTGTTTGGCACTTGCCGTTCTAGTGCCTCTCCTCATTGGAGTTTCTCACGGGGTGCTTGTCACCAAAATGCGCTTGCAGCCATTTATCGTCACACTTTGCGGACTCCTGATGTATCGGGGAATCACCCGTGGCTTCACCAACGATCAAAGCGCCGGACTCCAAAATGAGCTTCAAAACCTTCGCTGGCTCGCGAATGGTGAAATCCAAATCACCGAGAATTTCGGATTGCCGATTCCTTTTCTTATACTCGTGGTCATTGCCATTCTCGCAGCCACATTTCTGAATCGAACCGTCTATGGTCGCTACCTTCTCGCACTGGGTAACAATGAAGAAGCCGCCCGCTTCAGCGGAATCAACACGGACCGAATGGTGATCCTCGCCTATGTCATTTGTTCGCTACTTGCAGGTCTGGGAGGAATGCTCTTCATCCTCGACAATAGCTCTGCCCAACCGGTCGATTTCGGAAATTTCTACGAGCTCTTCGCCATTGCTGCAGCCGTTTTGGGAGGCTGCAGTCTGCGAGGCGGGTCGGGAACGATCATCGGGGTGATTATCGGAACAGCCCTTATTCAGGTGCTCCGAAACATGATCACTCTGGTCGATGGGATTTCGCCGAACATTGAATATGCAGTCATTGGTGCTGTCATCCTCGCCGGTGCGATTGGAGATGAAATCGCGAAGCGTGTCGTCGCCAGGAGAAAAGCTGCCCTCTGATATAACCTGCCCCATAGTTATTCCAACTCTGAAAAAGACCATTTCCGATATGAATGAGTTTCGATTTTTCCCGAAGGCGACTCTTCTTTTGTTGGTCACAGTATTTTTCCTCCCATGGCTCTGCCCGGCGCAGAACCGCATGGCTTTCGTAGTCGGCACCGACCGTTACGATAATCTTCCGGAAGTAGCGCAGTTGAATGTCGCAGTCAAAGATGCCCGGCTGCTGTCCGAAACTCTAAAAGGATTGAAACCGGCTTTTGACGTCACTTTAGTGACAGACGGGAAGCGTTCCCAAATCGGCAGGGAGTTGCTTGATTTCATGGCAAAAGCAAAAGGAGCGGAATGCGTTCTCTTTTATTTTGCCGGCCACGGTATCGAATACCACGGCGCGAACTATCTTCTCGCCAGCGATACCGACCTGGACTTCGGGAATGCTCCCGTTCAGGAATCGAAACGGATCTTGGAAGGGAAAGCGATCCATCTCGAAAAAGTGATCGAGATGCTTTACAAAACGGACTCGAATATCACCGTCGCAATTCTAGACGCCTGCCGAAATAATCCCCTCGAAGGAACCTCCGCAGCCATCACCGGATTGACAGAAGGCACAATCCAATTCCCCGACGCGGAAAAGGGGGGGGAGGAGCTCGTCAAAAAAATCGGTCACGTCACAGCACCAAGCGGAATGATTATCAGTTACGCGGCCGATGTCGGCCAAAGCGCGAATGATGGACTGTTCACCGGTATTCTCTCGAAGAACATGAAGATTCCGGGGCGCTCCCTCATGGAAGTTTTCGCTGCGACGCGGATGGATGTAAGGAAGGAATCCGAAATCTTGAGTGCGCAGGGCAAAGGGGTTACCCACGAACCTGCCGAATACTGCAAGCTCGACCTGGAAGGACTTCAGTTTTCTTTCCTGCCAATGGATCGCCCCGCGACCGTGAAACCTGTCACCAAAACAAAACAGGAATCCGTCTCATCTGCCCCCCCGGAAAAAGCTCCGGGGTTCCTCGGGAAACTGGCGGCCAGCCTGGAGAAAAAAGGGAGAGAAGCCCTTAATTCAGCAACCCAGATTAAATTAAAACCGGAAGAGACCGAGGAAGCCTACAACGCGCTCAGGGGTAAGGCCTCTTTAGGAAGGAGCAGTAGGCCGGAAAATCGCGAGTTCGGAGGAATCAAAATGAATTGGTGCCCTCCGACGGGCGAAGCCGGATTCACCATAGGAAGCCCCCCGGAGGAGAAAGAAAGAAATGACGACGAGGAGCAGAGGAATGTGGTTTTGACCCGGGGATTCTGGCTTGCCCGAACAGAATGCACGATCAGAGAATGGCATCTGAATGGAGGCAGACTTAGCGATAGAGACAAGCGGGAGTCTGCCGATTGGCCGGTCGATAGTGAAGACTTTGAAGACGTTCTAGAGTACTTCGTGTCCAAAAACAGTTCCGAAAAGCTCCCTCCCGGATGGAAGTGGTCACTGCCCAATGAGGCACAGTGGGAATACGCCTGTCGAGCAGGAGGCACCGAGGCTTTCGGAACACGGGATACCATTTCGAACAGGTCAGAAAATTTCAGGTCATCCAATGAAACCAACCTGATCCCGAGAATCTACGACGTGGCAAGCAGGTCCGGCAATCCCTGGCTCTTTTACGACATGCACGGCAATGTTCAGGAATGGTGTCTGGACTGGTATTCAAAGAGCCCTAAAGGATTGATCGACCCTGTAGGTCCTGGCTATGGAGATGTCCACGTCATTCGGGGCGGAAAATATACCGATTATATGAAAGACTGCCGTTCCGCCGTGAGAGCACCCAGACATGCCAATCAAAGAGCAGGGTTTCGGCAGGCGATCGTGTTCTCACCCGATGAATTGGAAAATCTCAAGAAGGCGGAAAACGAAAAAGAATTCATCGATCTGACCACCGGTACAATTTACGGCGTCGGGATTGGCGACGACCTGAAAACCGTTCGCGAAGCCCTGGTCACGCACGGGGTCCTCAACGACGAAAAGAGATCCGGAAAATTGACTACGCTATTCGCCAAATCTTGTATTTTCCGTTTCCGCGACAGTCGGTTCTGCACTGAAATCTGGACCGGGCGTAACCAGATATCTCTCTCCAACGGCCTCCAGGTTGGCAGTGAAATCAGCTTGTTCGACGAAAAATTTGGTCAACCCGTGGTGACGGAGTATCCCAAAACAAATCCCAAAATACTTGAAAGGAGATACCGCGCAGGACTTCTCCATGTCAACGTCGTGGCAAACAGGGAAGCTCCAGACAAGGCTTTGCAATTGGCCATCCGACCTATTCGATAATCTTAAAGTTTCCCCGTGGTTCGCAACTCCCCGGCCATGTCGGGGTTATCTCTCTGACAGCAAGAGAATTGTAAGCATGAAAAAAATCGTATTGGCATTGGTAGGCTGCGGATTGGCTTTGAGTCACGTTTCCGCAGAGAAGGAATCAGCTGAAAAAGGCAAAGCCCCGGGTAAACGTCCTGATGGTTCCTTTTTCAAGAATCTGGATAAGGACGACGACAAGGCTATATCCAAAGAGGAAGCCGGAGAACATTGGGCGAAAATGTCGCAGCGAGATACCGACAAGGACGGCAAAGTAACGGTTCAGGAACTGATGGCTGGTCGCCCCGGTGGACAGGGAAGCCCCGGCGCCAAAGGGAAGGGAAAAGGCAAGGGCCAGCCCGGCGATTTATTTAAGCGGGCCGATAAGAACTCTGACGGCAAGATTTCCAAAGACGAAGTTCCTGCAGAGATTTGGGAACGCCTTGGCAAGCTCGACAAAGACGAAGATGGCGCTGTCTCCAAAGAGGAAGCTGCCGCTGGAAGACCGGGCACCCCCGGAAGTCCCGGTGCCGGAAGAGGTGCAGAGATGTTTGCACGGGCTGACAAAAACAAGGATGGCAAACTCTCCAAAGATGAAGTTCCCGCAGAAGCATGGGAGCGGCTCGGCAGGCTCGACAAGAACAAGGACGACGCCGTAACCAAAGAGGAAATGGCCGCCGGAATGGCGATGATGCGCGGGGCCGGAAAAGGAAAAGGCAGCGGATCCCCCGGAG
>CAJXQE010000354.1 GCA_913058215.1 uncultured Verrucomicrobiales bacterium | reverse complement strand
GAGATCAGCCTCGGTCTCGTGGGCTCGGAGATGTGTATAAGAGACAGGGCAAGAAATTCATCGAGAGTCTCGAACTCTTTTCCCATCTCGCCAATGTGGGGGATGCCAAATCGCTGGCGATTCATCCGGCGACCACCACCCATTCGCAGATGAATGCAGAACAGCAGGCTGCCGGAGGGATTGCGCCTGAAATGATTCGCTTGTCCATCGGTCTTGAGAATATCGATGATATCCTTGCAGATCTCGATAAAGCCCTGTCTGTAAGTGCTTCCAGCTAAGACACAGCGATTTGGAAAATCGGTTGCGTCATTCATAATTAAATCCTAGTTTCCACCGAACCTACCAAAGCGCAGGAATGCGCCCTCCGTCATGGCTGAAATTGAAGACAAATACGAAGATAATGTAGCAGGGGATTTCTACGTCGATGACCAGTGCATCGATTGCGATCTCTGCCGCGAAACTGCCCCGGACAACTACACCCGTAACGAAGACGGGGGTTACTCCTACGTTTACAAACAGCCGGAGAACGACGAAGAGCGTGCTCTCTGTGACGAAGCGATGGAAGGTTGTCCGGTCGAAGCTATTGGAAGCGATGGAAGTGACGGTTGATTGACCGTCCTCAATTAAATTTAAACAAAAAACTGCGCTGTGCCTCTGGTCAGTGCAGTTTTTTTATGGCCGGGCCGAAAGGATGGGGTTACTCTGTAATCACCCTCAATCTTCTTCAATGCGATACCGCCCCCGCAGATCCAACCGTGACAAAACCATCGCCCAGTGGCGTCGCTACTGGGAGCCGGAGGATGTGTCGGAATACACTCAGACGGTCGATAGCGTCGTGGGCAAGGCGATGAAGAGCCTCGGACTGAAAGATCGCTTTCACGAAGAGCAGGTCTTCGAGGCCTGGAATGAGTTGGTCGATAATTTCGTCGCTTCCAATGCTCGTCCAGTTTCTTTGCAGCGGAAGGTGCTTCACATTCAGGTGCTGCATTCCACGATTCACTACGAACTTGAACGGATGAAAGGTCAGATTCTAAAGGTGATGCAGGAGCGTTTTGGCAGTGAAAACATCAAGGAAATCAAATTTAGATTGGGATGAGTGATCATATTCGTATCAACGGCCTCCGCGCCGTCACCACCGTGGGCGTCTCCGATGAGGAGCGTTCGGTTCCGCAAACTGTTTCGATCAGCGTTTCGATTACCCTGCGAACTTCGTTCAAGGGGATCAAAGACGAGATCGAAAATACCATCGATTATTTCGAAGTGTCAAAGGCACTGCGGAAAGTCGCCGCCGCCGGAGAACGGAAATTAATCGAAACCCTCGCCGAAGATCTCGCCGCCGAAGTCATCACTTTCGACAAGGTCTGTGCAGTGACTCTCGAGGTGGAGAAATTCATCCTCGCCGATTGTGAAAGTGTGAGTGTGCAAATTACCCGGGCGCGGGAGCACTGTTAGAAGGTAGGGTGCAGAAAAAGAACGTCGGGTGCAGAAAAATTCACCCGCCCACTCTTTCCAGCAATTCCTCCCGCTGCTTCGGAAGACGTCCGAACAGGTCCCGGATCGAGATGAAGGGAGCAACTCCAGGCTGCAAGACCCCGAGATTCTCGGCGAGCTGCTTTTCGAAATGAGTCATCGCCCGCAGGTCGATATCGTTTTCTTCGAGATAATTCAGGCCACGTTCAAGGAGATCCGCCAGTTCCGGCATGGGGGAATCGGGCTCGGCAATCTGATCAATCAGCTTGGCAAAATAGGAAGCAGCCAGAGTTTGTGCATACGACCGCCGCAACCCTAGCCGGGCGTTTTCCAGATTCAAATCCTTGAGGGTATGAAGGTCTCCACGCTTTGCCGGGTGCACCTCGATCTCGCAGTAGAAAAACAAATCCAGCTTTCCGGCAAATGGGGATTTGGGACGGCGGGCACCTCTGGCCACGGTTTTGATGATCCCGAATTCATCGGTGCACCAATGCACGATCAGGCTCGTCTCGGTCAGAGCGGTGGATCGAATCAGGGTGCCGCGGGCTTTCATTCAGGTTCGGGGTGTAACAAGCGTCCGATTGGATCATTCGCATGTTCAGCAGTTGTTTTGTGTTGAGGAAAGATTTTTAACACGAATCCGGACTGATGAAACAAGGAACACGAATTTACACGAATGCATTTGATTGAAAGCTGAAGAATATCGCGGGAAATTTCAGAACAGGGTGGTCTCGGGGCGAACTCTTTTCTTCTTGTTTTCCACTGCCGCTAAAGTTGAATTTATCTCAAAGCTGTGGCAATGCTTCCCTCTCGTATGAAAGAGGAACTCAAAGCAATGGATACGGATTCTTTAAAAGCCCGGCTCAATGAGTTGAGGCGGTATCTTTGACTTCGAAAAAATTACGGGAGAGTTAGAAGCGCTCGAGGTCGAGATGAGCGCACCGGAATTCTGGGACAATACGGATGCTGCTCAGGGCAAAATCGCCCGGGTCGCGGCTTTGAAGAATAAGATCATTCCGATCCGTGAACTGGATGAACGAATCGATGACTTCGCTGTGCTTGTTGAAATCGCGCAGGAGGAATCGGATGGTTCTTCGATGGCGGAGGTCGAGTCTGAGGTGAAATCGATCGAAGGCGAACTGGATAAGATCGAGTTGCAGACTCTCCTGAGCGGACCTCACGACGGCGAAGGTGCTTTCGTTACGATTCATTCCGGAGCTGGTGGAACCGAAGCCTGTGACTGGGCGGGAATGCTGATGCGAATGTTCCAGCGCTGGGCTCAGCAAAAAGGATTCAAGGCCGAGATTATGGATCTTCAGGATGGGGACGAAGCAGGGGTTCGAGGCGTGACTCTGCGGATCTTGGGCGAGAATGCTTATGGCTACCTGAATTGTGAGCGCGGAGTCCATCGTCTCGTCCGGATTTCGCCCTTTGATTCTCAGGCGCGTCGACATACTTCCTTTGCCAGCCTCGATGTGAGCCCAGATTTAAAAGAGGAACCCGATCTCGAAGTCGACGAAACCGATCTGGAGACCACGACGATGCGTTCCGGTGGTAAAGGCGGGCAGAATGTGAACAAAGTTGAGACGGGTGTTTTGATGCGACACATTCCGACAGGAGTCCAAGTCCGATGCACGGTTGAGCGTAGTCAGCATAAAAACCGGGTGATGGCTCTGAAAATCATGAAAGGAAAACTGCTTCAGCTCGAAGAAGATAAAAAACGGTCCGAGATGGAGCGTGAGTATGGGGAAAAGGGCGAGATTGGTTTTGGCAGTCAGATTCGTTCCTACGTTTTTCAGCCCTATCAGATGGTCAAAGATCATCGCACCGGTCATGAAACGGCCAATGTCCAGGCAGTGATGGATGGAGACCTCGACGGATTTATCGAAGCAAAGCTTCGCGGTTTTGTAGCAGGGGAAGACAACGGAGCCGAGGTGTAACCCACTCGAGGTCGATCGATGATAACCCGGGCGCTGCTTATTTTGCTTTTTGGAGTAATGGCGCACGCTCTTGGGGCAGAAGAGATGACCGGGATCGATGTGGTCGAGGAAGTCATCGTCAATCAGCGGGACTTTCCTGACTCGATAAATGGATGTGGCCCAGCTTCGATCCTGAATATGCTGACCTTTGGAAAACCGGAACTTCAGGCGGCCGGAGGGAAAGTGATGGGGCAAAACGATGCGACCCGAATGCGTTTTATCGTGGATCGATATTTTCAGAATCGGAAGTCAGTGGTGTATCCCGGGAGGCAGCGATGGGGTGTCCACGGCGTTCCCAGCGCGGACCTCGCAGTGGGCGTCAATGAATTGCTCGAAGAATCCGGAGTAGCTGCCTTGAAGGCTTCGTATTTGAATCGAAAAACGGGAGAAGAGAATAGCAAGTTTCAGCAACGGGTATACGGCTGGATGGAGCGTTCGATTCAAAACGGAGTGCCCCCGATTTTGAGTCTTCGATCCTATGTAGTCAGGCAGCGAGAAAATTCCGACCAGCCCGGCTGGGAGACCCCTGGTCAGCATTTTATTACTCTAACAGGTATCAGCAAAGACGCAGGAGACCGCACGGAAGGGTTTTCAGCAATGGTGATTGATTCTGCGGGGGGCAAGCAAACAAGAATTCATCTGTTTGTGGAGCCGAATGGGCAGCCCTTTCGCGCCATGATGGGAGTAATCGAAGAGAACCACTGGCTCGATGGACAGCCCTTTTTACTGGTGATAGCTCCCGACATTCGCGGAATGAAACCGGCGGATCTGAAGTGGTCCGAGAGATTTCTGATTGTTGCCGATTTCCTGATTGGGGATTTTTAGCGCAATTTTCAGGAAACTTCTGTTCGTCACCGCGGTTTACACCATGTATCTCTAAAGTTCATGCCCCGATTTGTTACAGCTCTTCCTGACACAGGAAAAGGATGGTGCCTTTATTCAGGCTCCAAATCCATCGCGTCCGGTCGAGATTTGGACGAATTGATCGGGAAACGATCCGATGTCGTGATCGGCCTGCCGACGGCAATGGTCTCGACGTTTTCCGTAACTCTTCCTACGTCGGATTCCTCTCTTTTTGAGACGATGGCCTATGCGCAGATTGAGAAGCGGGGCCTGGGTTCGGGAAGCCACGATGGGACCGTTTTTGACTACGATGTTTTCGAACAGCGTGAAGGCGAAACCATCCTGGTAGTTCATGTCCTGCGGAAAGATCTTCCGGATGATTTGATTCATACCAATGCCGCTGGATATGCACCCTCCTCGCTGCTTAGGGAAAGGCCTGCCGATGGATGTTTTCTCTGGCAGGAGCACAAACGGACTATTCTTGCCGTTTTTCATGATGCCCGGCTCGTTCATACTCAAGTTCTGAGCGGGGTTGGCGACATCGGGGCCGCGACAGCGCAGGAATTGAATCTCACTTTGATGTCGCTGCAGGCTGACGATGTCATGGAAGGGACTTTGCCTTCGGGCTGCGTCGTTTCGATCGGTGATGTTCCCCGGGAGCAACAGGAGGAGTTTTCGGAAAAACTGAGAATCCCGTCGACCTTCACAGAGAACTCGACTCCGGAAAGCCGGGTGAAAGTTCGGGAAAGATTGACTCCGCACCCGGTGATCTTAGCCAGGAAGCGCCGCCGCTCCCTCAAGAGAAATTTACTGATCGCTGCTGCAGCTTTGGTGGTTTATGCGCTTATCGGATTTTATGTTTGGCAGGATGCGGTTAAGACCCGGGAGAAAATTGCAGCCCTCGAAAAACAGAATGCGATCATCGAACCGGATGTGCAGTTGATTCAGATGGAGGAGCAAAGGTGGGTTGTTCTTGAGCCCGCCTTTGATATGAAATTTTTCCCGGTTGTTCAATTGAGCCGGGTTACCAGTGCACTGCCCGGGAGCGGTGTTGTGGTTCGCGAGTTCCGGACTTCAGGGAAGAGCATTCGAATTCGAGGCCAGGCTCGCGATGTGGCTCTGGCCAACCGCCTCTTGGAAGATTTGAATGCGATGGACGAATTTGCGTCGTATCAGTGGAATATGCCGAATCCAAGAGTGGAGAGCGACAACACTGCTACTTTTGAAATAGAAGGGAAGCCGACTGATGCGGGGACTGACAGCTAGAGAAAAATGGATGCTCGGCATCTGCATGCTCGTCATCTTTGTGGTGGTGAATCTTTTTGCGATTCGTGCGGTCGTGAAAGTTCTTGGTGGCAGCGACGACCGGATCAAAGAGTTGGAGAATCAACTGGCTGACAATGAGATGTGGTTGATGGAGGCAGAGCAGTCTGCAGCCAAACAGGCCTGGCTCAAAGCCAATATGCCCCGACTTGATGGAAGTCTTGGCAAAGCGCAGGGGGATCTTCTTCAGACAATGCAGGATGATCTTTTTGAGCGAAAGTTAAAGATCGAGCAGCAAAGCCTTCAGGACATTGTCAGCAACGAATTTTACACCGAAGTCGCAGTTCGCCTGCGAATTCGCGGGGACGAAAAATTGGTTCTGGAGTGGCTGACGACATTGCAGGGGCCGGAGAAATTTCAAGTGATCAAGGCCTTCGAACTTGAGTTGGATCGTCGGTCCCGGGAAACCGAGCCGCAGGCTGTGTGCCAGATTACGGTTGCGCGTTGGTTTGGAGCCGACAACGGAGAAGACGAGGTCGAGGAAGCGACACCGGTTGATTCTGAAGATCCGGATCTAACCAGAGATACCGAAAGAGAGCAAGCCGATGCACCGAAGCAACAGGGGTAAATCGATAATCCAACAGGCTTGGATCGTTGCAGGAACAGTTTCGACTGTGTTCTCAGGGATTGCATTTCCTCAGGAGAAACTGCCCGCCCCTCTTTCTCCCGGTGAGAACGACTACCGTGCTCTGATTCAGACAAGTCCTTTTCAAAGAACTCTGAACATCAGCGAGACCTACGCCCTTCGGGGAGTGGCTCAGTTTGACGATATTGTCTGGGCAACTCTCTATAACAAGGAGACAAAGAAGACTGTTCTCATCAATCCCGATAAGGAGAATGAGTTTGGCCTGAAGTTGGTGGAGGTCATTCCTTCCCTGGAGTTATCCGGGGTGGCGGCTAAAGTTTCTTTTGCGGGTGAGGTTGCGGAACTTCATTATGATGCGGCACAACTCGAATCGAAAGGCGCCGGTCGGAAGGGCGGCGGGAGTAGTAGTAGCAAGAGCGGTGAGCGAAAAGGACCTTCGAAAGAAGATATGAAACGTTATCAGACGCTCAACGATGACAACAAAAAGAAGCTTCGGGAGTACATCGGGACCGTGATGAAAAAGTATCCGGATATGCCGAGGGAAGAACGGGGTAATCTAATCCGAGGTGCTTTGATTCGTCTGTCGGACGGTCGGGGTCTGAAAGACTAGGAGACGGGTCCTATCGCTAGATCCGAAGCCCCGTAGAGTCGATCTTCGGTCGACTTTGCCCGATGCGCAGTGACGATGCCTTTGAAGTAGTCTGCGAGCAGGTTCCGTATAAACCTGGCTTTCCCTATTTCTTGATGAGGCGGACTGCGCCGACATCCATCATCCGTGGCTGCACCTTCTGCCCCGCGACCATGACCATTGTGTAAATTTCTCCGGCGACGAGATCGACAGTTCCGTCCAGTTTGACGGGGGTGAACTCTTCCAAAGTCTCTGTTTTTGAAGAAGAGCCTTCCAGGACCTTGTCTTTGATGATGACCTTGAAATCGCTGCTTTCTTTTCTCAAAGTCGCCTGATCCACTTCAACTGAATACTGGCCCGACTCTTTCACTTTGAAGCTCCACGAAAACCAGGTCTCCGGGGAAACCCAGACGAGTGACTCGAGGAATGAATTGGGACTCGCACCTCGCGCATCGCCCTGCGCTCGTGCCATAGTGCCCTTGAGTGGTTCATTCGACCCAATCTCGCGAACTCCGGCAACAGATTTCCCGAGAGTTCCAGCGGCTCCCTTGGCAAGCTTTCCGTAGTTTGGGTCATCCCCCCAGGAGTTCAGCAAGGCAATAGTTTTTGCTGAGGGGTATTCGATCATCGAAGTGATTAAACGCCGATAGTCCTGAGGGTTGTTGATCAGGCCGTAGGCTTTCTGCCAAATCTCGACTTTCTTCTCGACCGAAGACGGTCCGGGAAGTCCTGCAAGGCGGACATAAGCCTGTCTCTTATACACATCTGACGCTGCCGAGAAGAGGATAGTGTAGA
>CAJXQE010000353.1 GCA_913058215.1 uncultured Verrucomicrobiales bacterium | reverse complement strand
TGGATGTGGAACCCATTCCAGCCGCTGCTTACGCACCTTATTTCGAACAGGCGCTCCCTATCGAAACATTGCAGAAAGGCTCCGAATCACGGGTCGCATCCGGTCAGGCCTTCGAGTACATCCTCGAAGACATCGCTTCAGAAGTGAAACGAAGAAAAGACAATGTCATTTCCCTCAATCTCGACAAACGGAATCAGGTATCCGCAGATCGCGAGAAGCAACGTGAGGAAAGAAAGGCGGAGCGCATTGCACGATTCGCAAAAATCCGCGAAGCGGAGAAAGGCCTTTTCACCACTTACACATTCACTCAGGACAATGTCGCGGATGAGAAACTGACCTTGAAAACGGAGCTTTCCGAAGAGGAACTCAGTGGAATGGCACGCGGCAAAAAAGATGAGAAAGAGGACGAAGCCGACAAAGCTCTGGAATATCCTCATCGATTTGACCCTTACGCGCGTGAAACCATTCGGATCATTCAGGATCTGATTGCCATTTCCCGGACGGGTCAGCCGGTAAGTATTTCGGAAGCGGATTCGAAGCCGAAACCGCGCGACGCGACGGTGCCAATCATACCGAACCCTGCCGGACAGCCGAACTGATTCATCGCAGAACATCTGCAGCAATAGTTTTTCCGTCATGAACGGCGGACTGTCGGAAGCCTTCGAGGGACTTCAGGTAAACCTGATGGTCCCCGATCTGTGGCAACAGGAAGCCATTCGAAGTGTTGCAGGTGGTGAGGATGTCATCCTTTCCGCTCCGACAGGCGCCGGTAAAACACTGGTTTTTGAATCTCTTGTCGAAGGTTCAAAGTTCCCGCCTTCCGGGAAACAAGTGGTCTACACCGTCCCGACGAGGGCCCTTGCCAATGACAAATGGCGGGAGTGGAAACAGAAAGGGTGGAAGGTAGGAATTGTCACCGGAGATCTTGCGGAAAATATCGATGCCCCCGTTCTCGTCGCCACGCTGGAGACGCAACGGGAACGTATGCTGAGCGGGAAGGCTCCCTTTTTGTTGGTGATTGACGAGTATCAAATGATCGGCGACCGGCGGCGTGGACTCAGCTACGAACTCGCTATCGCGCTGGCTCCCCTGGAGACAAGGCTTCTATTGATGAGCGGAAGCGTCAGCAATCCCCAACGTGTGGCCGAATGGTTCGAAAGACTGGGCAGAAATGTCCGGATCGTAAAAACTGAAGAGCGGCCTGTCCCACTTGACGAAGTCCCTTTTGAAGCGATGCCCCGTTCGGCACCGCGAAAATTTCAAACCTTCTGGCAACGTCTCGCCGTCGGTGCACTGCTATCCAATTTCGGTCCCCTCCTGATTTTTGCTCCTCATCGAAAGTCAGCAGAAAAAATTGCCTGGAAAATTGCGGAAGCGTTTCCCGATGATGAACCGATCGAGTTTTCCGATGAAAAGCTTCGCCGGACCTGTTCTGCCCCCCTCGCCCGAATGCTTCGCAAACGGGTCGCCATTCATCACAGTGGCATGAGCTTTGGCGAGCGGGCGGCAATTGTGGAGCCACTGGCAAAAGCAGGGCAACTCCGCGTCGTAGTGGCCACCATGGGACTTGCCGCGGGAATCAATTTTTCGGTTCGTTCAGTCTTTGTTTCTGACACCGTCTATCAGGATGGCCCCTTCGAACGGGAAGTCGCTCCGGATGAATTGCTGCAGATGTTCGGGCGCGCCGGGCGTCGGGGACTCGATGAAACCGGATTTGTGATTTCCGGTAGCCGGAGCCCCCGGCTATACGATGCGCGGCCCCTGGAGCTTCATCGCAACAACGATATCGACTGGCCAACTCTTCTGCGTCGGATGCATCATGCCGCAAAATCCGGAGAGAGCCCTTTTGAATCCGCCCGCGAAATTCGGGACCGGCTTTTCTCAAGACAGTCGGTCCCTCTCGGATTTACAGGAAAAGGAATCTCCGGCCGGACAGAACCCTCCGAAGGCGAAGCACTTTTCAATCTGGTCCCCACCCGCAAAGAAATTCTCAATTCGGCAGGCGAATGGGAAACGGAATCACCCGAAAGTGAAACCACATCGGCAATCAGGGATTCGCTAAGATGGGTGAAAGGAAAATATCGCAGCGCCAGTTCCGACCCCTCCCTGATCTCCGAGATCCTACCCGAAGGCTGCCGGCTCTGTCGACTGGACTCAAAAACAGATCGAGAGAGGATTTACGGAATGGAAATGCCGGTAGCGAGCCGGTCCGGAGAGGGATCGTTCTACCTTACCAAAAACGCCCGGAAGATTACGGGTAGAGGGAAACCCGAGTCCACCTTCACCGAAGAGGAGGCCACAGTTTTGTTTTCCGACCTTTTCGAATCAGCGATTGCTCCTGCCTGTTTCTTTGATCTGGTGGAGCGTGGGAGAACGCTGTATCTGCGTGGGAACTTCTCAGCTTCAGAAATCCCGGTAACGACTGACTCTCTCAGCAAGATGCTCTCGCAGCCCGGGCGCCGCTCTGTGGAAATCAAAGCGGAAACACATTACCTCGATGAGTCCACTGGTGACTCCTTCGACCCGTCCGCCGGATCCCCCGCCCACGCCTGGCGAAAGCTGAGTCTAATCGATGACCAGGGAGCCCCTACTGACCGGGGCGTCCTTTGCAGTTTCTTTCAGCATGGTGAAGGACTCGCTGTCGCTGCCGCGCTGGAAGACCTTCACTATCCAATCGACGAGATGATCTACCATTTCGCCAACCTGCGAGCCGGTCACCGATTTGAAGTCGACGATCCAGCTGTCGGAGGAGGAAGCGAACGCCTCGCTGCATCCTGCCGGCAAGCCTATGGACCGACGGACTACGAAGGCTACCTGCGCCTGGGGCTTCCGGAAACCTACGGGGAAGGCGCTGCCGAAGTGATTGCTCAAATGCTCGCCGGTAAACTGCATCTTCTCTTCTCAGGAAAAGCTCCCATGGAATTTGGCCCCGGCGACGTTGAACGGGCATTTATTGAATGGATCAGCTTTCTTCGGCACATTCGCAACGCTCCTGATATTGAAAACGAACGATGGCGCCAACTGAAACAGGCCGCGGAGGAGGAGTTGAAAAAGCGCGATCGCCGCAGTCCCCTGATCGATCTGCCATCGATGCCCACAACTATTCTGCAACGGCGCCCTCAGAATCGCATCCATATCAGTCACCTCTGATTCTCGGTTGTGCCGTCTTCCAAAATGCCGTAAAGGTGGGGATGGAAACTCTTTCCCTCAATTCTGCTGTCATCGAGAAAACCCGCGAGCTTTGTTCGCTGATTCTTGAGTCGTCCGACTACAAAGAAAACGTCGTAAAGATCGAAGCATTCTTCGCAGACGATGATGCTCAAAAAGCTTATCGCTCTTTCTCCGAACTCGGCCAGGAACTTCACCAGAAGCAACACGCCGGTGAACTGTCCGAAGAAGACGTCAAAGGATACGAAGAGCAAAAAGCCACCCTTCACGGAAATCCAGTGATCGATGGCTTCATGCAATCGGAAACCGTCCTCAACAGCATCGTTCAACAGGTCGCGAAACACGTGGGCAAAACCCTCGAACTCGGACATCTTCCTGAGCCTGAAGATCTTCAGGAAAGCGATTGCTGTAGCTCCGGTGGCTGTGGATGCGACTGATAAGAAACAAGCGGCGCTGGCCTTAATCCGGCAACACCTGATCGAGGGCCCTGCGAAGGGCCTTTGTCATTTCCCGAATTTGCTCATCGCTTGAACAAAGCGGCGGCATCAGAGTCAAGGTATCGCGCACCGCTCTCGTGAGCAGACCATACTTGCGTGCCGCCTTGCTGACCTTCGCACCGATCTGCTCCTTCCAGTCGCAGCCCGTCAGATCGATGCCGGCAATGAGCCCCACCTGTCGGACCTCACCGACTCGCGGGTGATCATTGAAAGCGGATTGCAGGGAATCAGCGAAGGATTTGATTTTCCCGGGCAATTTTGCCAGAACTTCCTCTTCTTCAAAAACTTGAAGGCTGCCCAATGCGGCAGCACATCCAAGCGGGTTCGCACAATAACTGTGCCCGTAGAAGAAAGTCTTCATCTCTTCGTAAGTCCCAAGAAACGCATCGAAAACGCGGTCCGTTGTCAGCGTTGCAGCGAGAGGCAGATACCCACCGGTCAGCCCTTTGGCGAGACATAGAAAATCGGGGACAACATCCTCATGCTGACAGGCAAACATTTTTCCGGTCCGTCCAAAACCGGTCATCACTTCGTCGAGAATCAGGAAAACATCGTTGGCGTCGCACCAACTCCGAAGCTCTTTCAGCATCCCGGAAGGCCAGGTTTTCATTCCGGCAGCGCCCTGAATCAGCGGCTCAACAATCAGGGCATTGATCGAGCCGGGATCGACTGATCTCAAACCATTCGTATTTTCCAGCCGCTCCACTTCATACCCGGCAGACGAAAAGCGATCAAAGAAGGCGCCAATTCCCCCGAGCGAGGCAGCCCCCACGGTGTCTCCGTGATAGGCTCCCGAAAAACTGACAAAGCGGGATTTTTCCTCCTGCCCCCGCAACTGCCGGAACTGTACCGCCATTTTGCAGGCACACTCGATCGCCGTCGAACCACTGTCGGAATAAAAAACCTTCGTGAGGCTTTCGGCGGGGAAAAAGTCTACTAGCTTTTTCCCGAGTTGAATCGCCGGTTCGTTTGAGAATCCGAGAGCAGAACAGTGAGCAATTTTCTCCAATTGCTCCTGAATTGCACGATTGATCACTGCATGACCGTGCCCGTGAATATTTGTCCAGATCGAGCTGTTCCCGTCGAGATACTCCTTACCTTCACTATCGACCAGTACCGCACCGCGCCCTGACGAAATGATCAGTGGATCATCTCCGGACGCAATCCAATCCTGCATCTGCGTGAACGGATGCCACAGATGTTGCTTATCCAGTTCGCGAAGATTTCCCGAATCAACCCTGTTCGAGCGATCACTCAACCCTCCTGAATCATTCACCACGCGGCTCCCAATTGCGGCTGGGGATTCGTCCGGTACGGCATCCAGACGATTCCAACCGATTTGGCGGAACAGTTTTTCTTCAAAGGCGTCAGCGAAACAGACTCGAGTTTTTCTGTCATCGGATCCATCGCATCCTTGAGCTTCTCGATTTCCTGTTCGCAATCTTCTTCCAGTTCTTCGAGTTCCTCCTGATAATCCTCCACCTTCTCCTTGGCGCGCGCCACATCCCGGCTCTCTTTCCAGGCCTTTGAAGCTCCGGAAAAAGCACTGCTGCTGCTGCGACCAATTTTCCGTCCGAGAACGGCACCTAGAATCGTTCCACCAATCTTCATCGCGGTATTCATCTTCGCACTGCTGGCCTGGGCCTTTTGCTCAGCGACGGTATCCATCGCCCTGGCAATCCGGTCTTCGATCGTCTTGATTTTTTTCTCATACTTGTCGCGAAGTTCTTCCACCTTCTCATCGCGAATCTCGTGAGCAGAATGAACGAGACGTGCCCGGAAATCTCCTTCCGCCTCACCGAGGTTGGAATACATACCCGTCATCGGGCTCTGGAAAATCGTGATGGAATGATGTCCGTATAGAAAATCGACCAGTTCCTTTTCCAAAGTGTTCCACAACTTGGTCTCCAACATGGACTGAGGGAGTTCGGAAAATGAAGTGCCCGCAACCGGATCACGCCCGAGTTGACTGACGGTGAGACCATTGGGCAATTCGAGATCCTGCCTCCAATCCGGCTCTCCGGATTCGAGGTCAATCTTGTTGAGCATTGCCACTTTCTCCGATCCGGAAATCCCCTTCTTGGGATCGCTGTATCGAACTTCCCCAATCCGGATCACGGCGGGAACGTAATTGATTTCTTCGGGAGGAACACCAGCTCCCGCAGGAATAAAATAATCGTCTGCACCCTTTGGCAATCTGGGACGCAATGCCTGAGGCGCCGCCGGTTTGGGTGCTTCGGGTGACGGAGTCGGTAGCGCTTCTGCTTTTGCCTCAATGGCAGTCCTCTTTCCATCCATCAATTTCTTGATCTGGCGTCGCGCCAAGGGACCGGTCAGATAACTCATCACCCACCGCACATGAAACACCACCGGTGCATCCTCGTGAACGTTATTCATCAAAAAGACCCGGCTTCCCAGCCCTGCGAGCAGTTGCTCCATTTTGGAACGGTTGAATCCTGAGTCATTATCAGACGCAGCCCCTTCGAGTCCATCAAGTACTCGCGCCTTATCGCGCTCTGTCTGCAAGCGTCCCAACCACCATGTTCCGATGTTGGACAAGGCCTTGTAATCGAGATCGACCGGGTTCTGGGTAGCGAGAAGAACACCAAGACCGAAGGCACGGGCCTGTTTCAGCATCGTCATCATCGGCTTTTTGGACGGAGGCATCGCTGAGGGCGGGAGGTAGCCGTATATCTCATCCATGTAGAGAAGCGCCCGCAAACTGGTCGTTCCCGACTGGGATCGCATCCAACCCAGCATCTGATTCAGAAGCAGTGAGACAAAAAACATCCGCTCGGAATCATTGAGGTGAGCGATGGAGAAAATCGAAATGCGGGGCTTCCCTTCATCGGTGTGAAGCATCCGCTTGATGTCGAGCGGCTCACCTTTCAGCCAGCTGGAAAATCCGGGGGAGGCCAGCAGATTATTCATTTTCATCGCCAGCGCGAGCCGGTCTTTTTCCGGACAGACGGTATCGAGATCCATCACTCCGATTTTTTCAAACGGCGGAACCTGAATACTTCGGATCAAGGTTTCCAGAGTCACTCCCTGCCCGGCTTGCCAGGAATGGCTGAAAATATTCGAAAGCAATATGTGTTCAGGGTCCTGAATCGGATCCGCTTCGACTCCCACGAGAGAAAGCAGGCTGGAAACCGTCGACTCGATCCGCTCGGAAAAAAGCTCGCTGTCATCGATAATTTCAAACTCGGGAACATCCAGTGAACTCAAAATAGAAACCGGCAGGCCCGCATTTGAGCCGGGAGTATAAACTGCCATGTCCACTTTCTCGCGAAAGCTGGCAATTCGCTCCGGCTGCTGCCCCCAACTGGCGAGTCCGCCTTTCCACATGTCGGCCGTTTTTGCGGCGTGTTCATCGGGCGTCAGTCCTTTTTTCTGAGCATCGTCCTCATTGATCCATGGGCGAAAGTCTTCCGGCGCGAGGTCGGGAAAAGTGAGCAGCAAATTGGCAATATCCCCTTTCGGATCGATCACGATCGCAGGAATATTATCCATCGCCGCTTCTTCGAGCAAGGCGACACAGAGCCCCGTCTTTCCTGAGCCTGTCATTCCGAGAACTACGCCGTGGGTGACGAGGTCTTTAGAATCATAAAGCACCAACTCATCTTCAAGCTCCTTCTCACCCAGGTCGTAATTCCTCCCGAGGTAAAATTTTCCGAGGGTTTCGTAGTCTTCGGTCCGGATATCCATATGCTGTTTTATAAACTGATTTCAGGGTAAAAGACAACTGCAGTTCGCGAAAACGTCACTGCAAAATGATCAGATACGGAAATAGGAAGTCGCATTCCGAATCCGTCTGTGCGTTCTTTTGGAATGAGTCGCGTATTCCCTCTTCTTTTTTCTATCTTCACTCTCGGAGTTTCGCTTTCATCCGCCGCCGAAGAACGTCCTCCCAATGTCGTCATTATATTCACCGACGATCAGGGTTACGAAGACATCGGGCCCTTTGGAGCAAAAGGTTTTGAGACGCCTCACCTCGACCAAATGGCGGCAGAGGGACGTATTTTCACCCGGTGGTATGCCTCTC
>CAJXQE010000352.1 GCA_913058215.1 uncultured Verrucomicrobiales bacterium | reverse complement strand
GAGATCAGCCTCGGTCTCGTGGGCTCGGAGATGTGTATAAGAGACAGGATTAGTCTGATCGCTCATGTAGAGGCCTACATCGACTTTCCAGACGAAGACATTGATCCCGATTCCAGTGAAGGGCTTCTAAATACGCTGCAGGAAGTCACCCGGAAAGTGGAGAATCTCCTCGCAACAGCAGACCAGGGGAGAATTCTGCGGGAGGGCGTTCGGACCGTGATCTGCGGGGCTCCAAATGCAGGGAAGTCGAGTTTGTTGAATCTTCTGCTGGGGTTTGATCGGGCGATTGTGAATGAGAGCGCCGGAACCACTCGCGACACCATCGAGGAAGTGATCAATTTGAAGGGATATCCCATCAGGCTTGTCGACACGGCCGGGATTCGGGACGGAGAGGGTTCAATTGAGAGGGAAGGAATCGAGCGCAGCCGATCTCAGATTGATAATGCTGAGCTGATTTTGCTGGTGATTGACTCCGGCGATTCCGCAGAAAAAGTCGATTCGATTCAGTTACCTGAAGACACAAAGACGATCAGGATTTTGAACAAAGACGATCTGGATCGGCACCCGGATTGGGCAGATGCTGACGGAGTCACTCTGTCCTGTCTGCAAAGCGAAAGCCGCGAGATTCTGGCCGACGCGATATTTGGGAAGCTGAGTCGAGGCGGAGGCGGATTCGATTCCGCAAATCTGACCGCGATCAACGCCAGGCATCAGCATTGTCTTCAAAATGCCGAAGCCGCTTTGGGCCAGGCGCGGGGGATGTTGGAGGCCGGAGAATCCCCGGAGTTTGTAGCTATGGATCTTCGCGCAGCGCTTGAGGCGGTAGGGGAAGTGATAGGGAAAACCGACGTGGAGGAAATTCTCGGGGAGATTTTCAGCACCTTCTGTATCGGGAAGTAGACTTCCCTCAGGCGCCGTATCAAAAACCCACTATCCAAAGCCCGTGCCGGAGAAACAAAAAAGGGCGCTATCCCCGAAGGAAGAGCGCCCAAAATTTTGGTAAACTGGAATTCTGAGAATCCAGTCTTATTCAGCAGCGGCAGTTTCGACTTCCTCTTCTTCATCTTCACTGTCAGTGGAGATGAGGGCGTCGACCCACTCGATCAAGGCCATCGGAGCGGAGTCCGATTTGCGCATGCCGAGTTTGATGATCCGGCAGTAACCACCCTGACGATCTGCACTTTTTGGTGCGATGTCTTCGAAAAGGGCTTTAGCACTACGTTGAGCCAGCTGATTGCTTCCCAGAATGGAAATCGCACGGCGGCGTGCATGTAGTGTGTTGGTTTTACCGAGGGTCACCAGCTTTTCGGCGTAGGGACGCAGGGCTTTTGCCTTGGCAAGAGTCGTGCGAATCTGACGATGCTCGATGAGGCTGCAAGCGAGATTACGCAAGAGCGAATCGCGATGCGCCTTGTCCCGCTGGAGTTTCACAGTTTTGCTTCGGTGTCTCATTAGGCTGATTTATTAGAGTAAAAAGGATGCTTGTAAAGCGCGGGTCGCACATTTGTTATGCTGACCCGCCAACTTTCGATCATCAGTCGTTGATGTTTTGCGCGATAAGAGCGGCAAGTCCGGGACCTTCCGGCATGCGGTCTCCTCCAAGGAGGGTCGCTGCGAAAGGCTGTTCGAGCAAGCTTGGGTCGAGTTGCATTCCGAGGGAAAGGCCGAGCTCGTGGAGCTTGTCTTTGATCTCGTTAAGCGACTTTTTCCCGAAATTCCGGTATTTGAGCATTTCCGCTTCGCTCTTCATTGCCAGCTGACCCACCGAAGTGATGTTGGCGTTGTTGAGACAGTTGGCAGCACGGACCGAAAGCTCGATCTCGTTGACGCTCATGTTGAGAAGTTTCTTCAGCTCGGAATTTTCCTCGCTTTGAGTTTCCGGACGATCTTCGATAAGAACGGCGTCGTCGTCGTAGTTGACGAACACGTCGAGGTGATGACGAAGAATAGAAGAAGCCTGCAGAAGGGCGTCATGTGGTTCCATGCGTCCGTCGGTCCAGATTTCAAGACCAAGCTTGTCGTAATCGGTGCGCTGACCGACACGGGTGTTTTCCACTGCGTATTTCACACGGCGAACAGGAGAGAAAATCGAATCGATTGGAATCACGCCGATAGGCATGTCCGGGTGCTTGTTGTCTTCCGAGGTGCTGAAACCACGTCCGACACGCACTTCCATCTCGAGATTGAACTTGGTGTTCTTATCGAGTGTGCAGATGTGCTGGTCTTTATTGACGATTTCGTATTGAGAAATTTCGTCGATGTCGCCAGCAGTTACGTTTCCGGCCTTATCCACTGTCAGTGAAAGTGTGGCAGGATCCTTATCTTCGAAATGCTTGAAGCGGATTTGCTTGAGGTTAAGAACGATCTCAGTGACGTCTTCAACGATCCCGGGAAGGGAGGCGAATTCGTGCTGAACACCTGCGATACGGACGGAGGTGATGGATGCACCCTCAAGAGAGGAGAGGAGAACGCGTCTCAAGGAGTTCCCGATGGTGTGGCCGAAACCGGCTTCAAAGGGTTCCGCCGAGAATTTGGCGTAGGTTTCGGTTGCGGTATCTTCGTCTTTTAAGAGACGATCCGGCACTTCAAACGGAGCTAGTTTTACTGACATATTGGTTGGTTGGTTGCCGGGTTTCCCCTGGAAGAGCGAGCACTTTTTCAAACAGTGAAAAACCCAGGGACCTACGGCGATTAACAATTCGCTCGGAGCGGCGGAATATGCTGGAGTTTCACCGTAAGTAAACTGGTTTTTTCAGGGAGGGTGTGAATTGACGGGGGAATCCAAAAAAAGCCCCTGCGAGGGTGAGTCGCAGGGGCTTTCTCTTTCCCACTGAGGTTTCGGTTCAGATGGGAACAGTGTGCGGTCGGATTTAACCGTTTCCGGCGTCTGTCTGTTTGGTGTTCTTCCCTGGTATCGGTTCGTGTGCGGTGTTCAGCACTGCTTCTTGGGGTTGTGATGAAATTGAATCACTGGCTTTGTTGTGCCAGAAAGAATCGGCGCTGTCCGGCTCCCATGCGTTGGAGTCCCAGTAATTGCTGGAAAGGACTTCCCGCGAGTCGATGAACTCAACAAATTCCACCTTGTCTTCTGTGGTGCGGGTATCTGCTGATGAAAATGCGACGACGATGGCTGCTGGTGAAACAACAAGCACGGGAAGGATGGTAAAAAGAATTAGTAGTCTCATCTGAGGATCAGGCACGGAATATCCGGCCCACAAAGTGAAGAACTACAATTTATTGAAATTATAATAAATGTCAATAATTATAATTTAAGGAATTGTCTGTTTTCCCGATATTTATCAGACCCGAAACAAAGCTCCCAGCTTTTGGCCGAGAATAATTCCTGCGCCGATGATCGTCACCCCAAGGAATAGCATTGCCCAGACTCCGAGCGCTGAGGCGAGATGATGTCCATTTCCTAGAGCCGAAATTAAAGCATAGATGGCTTTGGTAATGGGAAAGTGCTGCTGTTGCTCCGCGAGAATCAAGGAGTCGGAGACTTCCAGCATCGCGAAGGAAAAGGCGAGAAGACCTCCGGCAATGAGATTTGCGGAGATCAGGGGTAAGGTGATCTTCCGCATGGAACGAAGAGGGGAGCACCCCAGGTTTTGAGCTGCTTCCTCAAGGCTGACGCTGGTTTGCTGAAAACCGGCCGCCGCAGATCGAACGACATAGGGCAATCGTCTCACTGCGTAGGCGATGACTAGAATAAGGACCGGATCCTCCCCAAGAATTAGAAAATCGAAGGGTTGTCCTTCTCTCGTCATGGCGAGAAAACCGAAAGCAAGGACAAGCCCCGGAACCGCCAGTGGAAGCATGGCCATCGCGTCCAGGAATTGGCGCCCGGGAAGTTTGGTTCGAACGACAACATAGGCAATCGCGATTCCGAGGACGATATCGAAGAGGGTGGAAAAGGATGCGTATTTCAGCGAATTCGTGATCGAGTTGATCGTTAGCGGATGACCGAGGGCGTCGACAAAATGTTGACTGGTAACACTGGAGGGGAGCATCGTTTGATACCAGTCAGTCGAGACTGCCAGCAAAACGACACCAATATGAGGGAGAATCGCCAGAACCGTGACAAAAATGAATGATCCGGTGCAAAACCATCCCAGCAGTGGCTTCGCCTTCTTCATCGAGCGACCGGTGGACGCTCTCCCGGAAGAGGAAAAATTATCCCGGCCGAAAAATGTTTTCCCGACAAGATAGAAGAGCGTCGTGGCCACCAGCATCACAACAACCAGTGCATAGGGGAATGGATTTCCGCTCAGATCTTTGATTCCGTCAAAAATCTGCACGGAAGTAACCCGCCCAAAATCGAAGACCAGAGGAACACCGAGTTCAGTGAATGCCCAGATAAAGATGATCGTGCAGCCGGCGAAAAGTCCCGGCATGATGAGTGGAAGTGTGATCTTAAAAAGCCGCCGGGCCCCATTGCATCCCAGATTTTCCGCTGCTTCTTCCATCGCCGGATCGAGATTGGCAAGGGCTGCCGAGATGTTTAGATAAGCAATGGGGTAAAGATGGAGGGCAATCATGATGACCACTCCGATCAGTTGGCCTTCACCCAGCCAGTCGAAGGGTGCCGCCGGATCCATCATTCCGAATTTTGTGAGGAAGGCATTGACCACGCCTGACTGGCCGAGAAACTGACGGATGCCCAAAGCGCCGACGAACGGGGGTAGAATAAGCGGGACGAGGATGAGCGAATTGAGCGCTCCTTTGCCCGGGAAATTGTAAGTGTTGGCCATTAGCGCCAGGGGAAGGGCGATGAGCACAGATAAGACGGTGCTGAAAAATCCCATCTTCAGCGAGTTCAAGAGGCCCTCCGTATAAATGGGATTCCGGAACACTTCCCCAACATAACTAAGCGTGAACTTTCCGTCGGAGCTGACAAAAGCTTCACTCACGGTGTGCCAGATCGGATAAATAAAGAACAATCCGAAAAAAGCAGCCGTGGCAGCGTAGATGAAAATGGCGAAGCGGCGCGACATGAAAAGTGAGCTCGGATGAATATTGATAAGACCGGCAAAATTGGCGAGAAAAAAACTAAGCCGGGTCTGTCGCTTTCGACGAAAGAGGGCAAGCTTGATCTCACACGCGGAGTGACCTTTGTCCTTCCGTATTCATCTCGAAACCGTCGCCGAATTCCGCTTGAATATGCCGAATTTCAGCACGTCTGTCTTCTATCATGAGGAACACTATTACGATTTTCGCCGCGGTGGCCTTTGCCTTCTCCGCTTTTGCCACCAATGCTCAAGCAGATTGGGTTGAAGATGCTATCAAAGACATTCGGGTAAAGTACAGTCAGATCGAAGGTTGGAAGAAGCAGAAAAAAAGCTATGAATTCGAAGCGGACGATGGTCCGGAATCTGCCAGCATGACCCGCTACACCTACAACGGTCAAGTCGTGCAAATCGATCTCGGCTATTCTTTGGGTGACCACGGAGCCGTCAATATTTCCTATTACTACCACAACGGGCAGCTTTTCTTCGCCTTCCGCTCGGCCGGTTCCTGGTCGTTCACCGGAAAGCAACTGCCAAACGGCGAGAGTGAGACAATGGATTCCGTGACGGAAGATCGCCTCTACTTCAAGGACAATCAGGTCATCCGCTTGTTGCGAAAAGATGTCGATACCAAAAATCCGGATGACCTTGGGAAGATCCTCGCAAAAGCTCAAAATTTGACCGTTGAAGATCCAGGTCTCGCCGGTGACGTCCAGCAAAAAGGTTTCCAGGTTCTCAATGTGAAAAGCTCGGCCGGTCTTCGCAGTCTTTTCATCCAGTAATCGGGACGAAGGCGGATCTTTCTTCGGGAAGTTTGAACGAAAAATTGTTTTAGGTTTCAGAGATTCAAAGCTTAGTTTTGCTTTTCGTATTCTGAATCCGATGTAACTTTCCTTTCGATTTTCCGGACCTTTGTCCAGCCTGCCGCTTCTATGATCTCTAAAATCGCTTTCCCCGTCTGCCTTGCTGTCTTTTTGTCAGCAGGGGCCGTCACCGCCCAATCTCAGGAAAAACCACCCTCCGGACCAGCTCCGACATTTGCAGGGAAGACGATTGACCAACTTACTGCCGACGAGGTTCTGAAGTTGGTTCGGTACAGCTACACCTTGTATAATCGGGATTTCACCGGTCAACTTCGGATGAGCATCACTAAGAAGGTGCCGTTTCTTCTTTCTCTGAAACCCGATTCGATTCGATTTATCTTTTCCGAGCCGGCCCAGATCATTTACCTGGATACCAAAGACCATAACTTCTCTCTTCTTGAAGGGGTAGGCGGTAATCAGCTCGGTCCGGTTTCGGATGCCAAATACGGTCAGCAAATCCGCGGCACCGACGTTACCTATGATGATCTTTCCATGCGTTTTCTCTACTGGCCCAATGCCCGGATCATTAAAGAAGAAAAACTGAAAGCCCGTGAGACCTGGCTGGTAAGGGTAAGGAATCCCGACGGCAAAGGTCTTTATTCGACCGTTGATTGCTGGATCGATAAAGCCAGCGGGGGAATGATGAAAATGCTTGGCTACAATCGCCAGGGTCGTCCGATCCGCCGCTTCGAAATTCTTCACGGCAAAAAGTTCGGCGATATCTGGATGGTAGACGAAATGCGGATCGAGACGATTGAACCCGCCAGCGGCAAAGTGAAGTCCAGCACCCGGATGCAGATCAAAGAGTCTGTAAACTGATTCGAGATCAGTCTCAGGCCGTTTCAAACTCACCGGTGCTCAGCAAGACCAGGGTACAGGCTTTGACAGTCCGGATACCTGCTTCCTCGCAGGCTTTCTGGATCGAATCATCTTCGGTCCCCGGATTGAAGATCACCCGCTTCGGAGCCAGAGCGATCAATTCGTCCAGAATCGTCCGCAATCTATCCGGTCCGAGGTAGAGCGTCACCGTATCGATCGGTTTGTCGATTTCACTCAAGCTCGAGTAACCGGGAGATCCCAAAATGTCATCGCCCTTCGGTGAAACGGGAAATACCGAATGCTCAGCCGCCATCAGCATCTGCTGCGCACGGTTAGAGTAGCGTTCCGGCTTCAAGCTGGCTCCGAGGATAGCGACGTTCATGCCTGAAAGTTAACACAGACACTCCTGTCTGTTTTCTACATTTTCGCACTCGCGTCAGGTTACAAGAAACACGCTCCACATAGCCGCCAATCGTTTCGGATTGAATGTCCCGCCGAATTATGGGAAACCAGTGATATGATTCAATTCTTTCGATGGGCTGTTTTCCTTTCACTTTTCTTCACGGCAAGGCCTGCGGCCATTGCGCAAAAAGAAGCCCAGAATGATAAGAAAGTCGTAAAGGCGCGTCAGAAAGCAGCCTCGAAGAAGCAAACCGGCAATAAAGGTGACGGTGGTTCCGGCAAAGGGTCCGACTTGAGCAAGAGTCAGAACAAAAAAGACGCCAAACACATTGATACCGGAAAGAAAGAGCCGGAGCGCGATCCTGAGCTCGCTAAGTTCGGTATCTACGCCGCCGATGCTCCCTTGCCAAAGCAGGTTGAGCCGTCCATCACCGAAAAGCCCCTCAAGCTGGAAAAAGGAACCCGAATCGCACTGGTCGGTAACACGCTGCTCGACCGGGCAGGGGACTTCGGGTTTTTCGAGTCCATGCTCTATCAGGCGCATCCCGATCTCGAATTAACCATCCGCAACTTCGCCTGGTCAGCGGATGAAGTCGATCTCCTGTCTCTTATACACATCTCCGAGCCC
>CAJXQE010000351.1 GCA_913058215.1 uncultured Verrucomicrobiales bacterium | reverse complement strand
GCGATTTCCTTACCATTAACCCGTCTCCGTCGAATTTTGCCCAGCCCAATTTTTGGCACGATCTCGGTTTCCTCTTAGCGCGACTCCGGTGGTCGGGCCGATTGACCTTTTAGAAGGCCGAGTTTCCAATGGGGGATGATGAAAACAACTCTCTCACTCTTTTCTGTTCTTCTTGGACTCGCGGTCATGACTCAGGGCGTCACGGCAGAGGACAAGACGATATCTCTGTTCAACGGGAAAGACCTGGCGGGTTGGAAAATACACGGAACGGAGAAGTGGTATGTTGAAAATGGAGAGCTCGTTTGTGAAAGCGGACCCGATGGAGAGTATGGCTACCTTGCGACCGAGGAGCAGTACAAGGATTTCGAACTGACCGTCGAATTTAAGCAATCAGCTGATGGTAACAGTGGGATATTTTTCCGTTCTTCACTGGATGGAACAAAAATTTCAGGGTGGCAGGTAGAAGTTGCTCCGCCGAACAAAAACTCCGGAGGTGTTTATGAATCCTACGGACGCGGATGGTTGATCAAGCCGGAAGCCGAAGAGCAGAAGGCTCTGAAATATGGCGAATGGAATACGATGAAGATCCGGGTGGTGGGAGGTCATGTCACGACCTGGCTCAATGATGTGCAAATGATTGATTTGAAAGACGAAAAGATCGGCAAAGCGAACGGCTCAATCGCTCTTCAGATTCACTCCGGTGGAGGGATCAAAGTGAATTGGAGAAATTTGAATGTGAAGGTGATCGGGAAGTAAGCAACTTCAGTGATTGAACAGGGTAGGGTGATCGAATCAATAGGATTGGATCACTTTTCCTTTTTCTTTGCGATCCAGGTTCTGGCAATGGCGTCGGCGATAGAGCGCGGTGAATTCCGCGTCGCATTGGTCAGCACTACCACGGTGAGATTCTCCCCGGGAAAGTAGGCCAGTTCGGAAACGAATCCGGGAATGGCGCCGCCGTGGCGAATCACGGCTGTCTCATCCAGCTTCCCGACAAAGCAACCCAGTGCGTAGGGTGCCGATTTTCCCTTGGCAAGTTTGGCCGGAGTGATCATTAACTGGTAGGTTTCCGGCTTGAGGAGACTGCCGGCAACAAGGGCGCGTTGCCATTGGATGAGGTCTCCTGCAGTTGAAGCAATAGCGCCGGCGGCAAAGGGTTGTTTCATGCTGACAAATTGTGCGTTCACAATCTGATCTCCCCATTTGGCATAGCCACGAACCCGGTGGGGAATAATCTTCAGGTGTCGGTCGTAGCTGGTCGCTTTGAGATCGATTTTTTGAAAGATCTGTTCCTCGAGAAATTCGTGATATTTTCTCCCACTGACTTTTTCGATCACCATTCCGAGCAGGTAGTATCCGGAGTTGGAGTATTTGAATTTTTCACCGGGCTTGAATGCGAGTGGGACGTCCTGAAACTTTTCGAGGATCTCTTCGTGCTTGAGATCCAGTCGAATGTCACTCCATCGATTCTTAATATCCGTGAAACTGAAAATTCCGGAGGTGTGATTGAGCAGATGTCGAAGAGTCACACCTTTCGCCATGTCAGGATATTCCGGGAGATGCTTTTGAAGCGGGTCATCGAGAGTGAGTTTTCCCTCTTCAAGAAGCAGAAGGATCGCCGCGGCCGTGAACATTTTCGTGATCGATCCAATCCGGTAGACGCCGTTTTCTGAGGCCGGGACATCATTTTCCAGGTCCGCTTTGCCGAAGCCTTTCAGGTAAACCGTTTCGTCACCGTGGGCGACTCCGATGGTGATTCCGATTCCGCCACGCTCCTCGACTTCCCGTTTCCCAACGATGTCTACGATGGAGGTGAAATCTTTCTTCGTTTCTGCCGGGGCGAATCCCGGTAACAGAAGTGCCGGAAGGAGAATGGAGAAGAGGCGATTCATTTAACCTGAGTGCATTGATAGAACCCGAATACAGTAAGTCGTTTTAATAAATCAATGACAAACCGAATCTCCTGTTTTCTTCTCCTTTTTCTGTCATTTCTGCTCTCGACGATCGCATTCGCAATTCGCAAGAAACCCATCCTGGGGACAGGGTCGAAATGCGGTTTTTTCGTCCCGATACCGTCTTCTCCGGAATTTTTTCACCGCCTCACCGTTTTAAGTGAAGCGGTTCATGGGAAAAACGCTGGATATTTGGTCCCTCCGTCCTATAGAGTTATCTCATGCCGAACCTCAACAAAGTTATGCTCATGGGGAATCTCACAAGAGACCCCGAAGTTCGATACACGCCGAAGGGTACAGCCGTGACCGATATTGGTCTGGCGGTGAATCGGAATTACACTCTCGATGACGGTGAACGCCGCGAAGAAACGACATTTGTGGATGTCACCTTCTGGGGGCGTCAGGCCGAAGTTCTCTGTGAATACATGAAAAAGGGTCGACCGCTTTATGTCGAAGGTCGCCTGAATTTGGATACCTGGGAAGACAAGCAGAGCGGCCAGCAGCGTTCGCGTCTCAAAGTGATCGGTGATGGATTTCAGTTCCTCGGTGGTCGTGATGACAATAGTGGTGGTGGCGGCGGTGGTGGAGGCCAGCCTCAGCAACAACAGCAGCAGCCTCAGCAACAAGCGCAGCAAAATTACCAACAGTCTTCCCCGCCACCTCAGCAGCAGCAACAGCAACCCGAACAACAGCAACAACCGGCTCCGCAACAGTCGGCCCCTCCGCCGCAACAGCAGCAGCAAGCTGCTCCTCCGGCCGAGGAGGATGATATTCCATTTTAGTCCGACCGGGTTGAAAAGAACGATTCCTTTGGAGTGAATCGAGATCTGGAATGCATCTGAATTCACTCAATCTGAATCAGTTCCGCTGTTTCGAGTCGCTTCGGGTTTCTCTGCCGTCGGGAATCGCCATTTTTCATGGTAAGAACGCGCAGGGTAAAACATCGATTCTGGAAGCGGCCTGTATTCTCTTGCGATTGCAGAGTCCGAGGACCTCGACTCTGGCGGACTGCATCCGATTTTCTGAAAAGGCTTTCGCGATTGGCGGTGAGCTGGACCATTCGGATACGGCCGAGTTGAGGTTTCAGTATCGGGAGTCGGGCCGGAAGTTTTTCGTCGACGGCGAAGCTCAGAAGCGTTCGGCCGACTACCTTCGCCACACGGCCCTGGTGGTATGGATGGCGAACGATGACCTTGCTTTGATTCGGGCAGGAGGAGACGGACGGAGACGCTATCTAGATTTCATGGCCTCGCAGCTGTATCCGGCTTATCGACCGGCTCTGAAAGCTTATGAAAAGGCGCTTCGCTCGCGGAATTTTCTCCTGAAGCGCGATGCGTCGCCGCGATGGCCGGAGGTCGATGCTTATACAGGGATACTCAGTCAGCAGGGGAAAATTATCACTGATCTTCGGAGGGAGATGATTGAGAAGTTGCTTCCTTTCGCAGTGAAATCTCAGGACGATATCAGCGGTTCCGACGAAGGCCTTGGTTTAACCTATGCCTGTGCTTCCGGTGATGGCGAAATGGATTTGGCTTCCATTTTGCTGGAACGAAGGAGCGAGGAGTTCAAGCGACGACAGACGGTGGCCGGCCCGCACCGGGACGATTTGCTCCTGACATTGCATGGAATGCCGGCAGCGAAGTTTGCCAGTGAGGGCCAACAAAGGACCCTTGCTCTCGCATTGAAGCTCGCCCAGACGAGGCTTTTTCTGGAAATGAGAGATCAGCCACCGGTCCTCTTGATCGATGATGTTTTTGGGGAGCTGGACCCCGACCGTCGCAATGCATTGATGGCTGCCTGGCCGACGGAGTCACAGAAGTTGATTACAACGACGCATCTCGATTGGCTCGACGGGAAATTTGACGATGCCCAGCGGATTGAAGTTCGAGATGCCGGTGTGACGGCTTAGACGTAAACTCGATCGACCCGGCTGGTGATTCCGGTAAGGATTTCCCAGGGAATCGTGCCTGCCTTTTCTGCAAGTTCCACTGCGGTGATTTCCTCTTCGCCCTGCTGACCGATAAGAACGGCCTCTTCACCGGGAGCAGGAGAACTTTCCAAGTGAGAAACGTCGACGACAATCTGATCCATGGTAACTCGTCCCAGCAGTGGGCAGCGTTTCCCCTGAATGAGAACTTCGGCGCCGGTGTTTGAAAGGTGTCGTGGGTAACCATCTCCATACCCGACTCCGAGAGTGGCTACTCTCATGTCTTGCGTCGCAATAAAAGTCCGGCCGTAACTGACCGAGTTTCCCGCCTCGAGACTGCGCACCAAAGTGACGCGTGTCTTCAGCGAAAGGGTTGGGTGGAGGGGCGTGTTGTCATTTTCGAGGGGGGAAATCCCGTAGATCGCGAGGCCGGGGCGAACGAGAGAGGCCCTGTTGATTTCGTGCTGAAACCCGAGGAGGCCCGCGCTGTTCGCAATATGCAGGCGTACATTATCCAATCCGGCGGTCAGCTCCTGAAATTTCTCAATCTGTTTGCGGGTGAATTCCGGGTCTTCGTCGGCGGAAGGGAAGTGAGTGCAAACGCCCTCAAGTTCCAGTCCCGGCAGAGAATTTGAAAGATCAATCAGATGAGAGAGCTCTGCAGGCTCGCATCCCATTCGTCCCATTCCGGTATCCACTTTCAGGTGAATACGGGCAGTCGCTTTTAATTGATCAGCAATGCTTGAGTAATCTTCCAACTCCTCCCGGGTTGAAACGGAAACAGAGAATCCCAAGCCAATTGCTTTTTCCCTCTCGCCCGGGAGGCAGGGGGACAGAATCAGGATGGTGAAATTGGAACCGCCGACTGCACTGGCCGCAGTGATGGCTTCATTGAGGGTAGCGACTCCGAACCAGTTGAGTTGTTGGGACAGGGCTGAGACAATCCGGGAAAGACCGTGTCCATAGGCATCAGCCTTGACGATGGCCATGAGCTCACAAGTTTCACCGGCAGCCTGCTGACAAGCGGAAGCGTTTCGGGACAGAGCGGAAAGATCAACTTCCGCCCAGCAACGGTGAGTGTTTTTGTCAGGAAGCGTTTCAGACATGGGTTCGCGATGAAAATTACTGCGGACCATCGGGCCCGTCTACATCACGATACTTTACCCGCCTTTCAGTTCTTTCTGAATTTGTTCAAAATCTCCCTCTTCACAGCAGCGGACAAATCCCTCGCAGTAGGATTTCAGCTTGTCCCAGACAATGCGAATCTCTGCTGATTCATCGGGAGTGATACTGCTGTCCAGTGCTGCCCGGGAAACGGTATCGAGCAATCCTGCAAATTGCTGAACGATAGTGTGAGTCGCTGGAACGACCTCGTAGCCATCGGCGCAGGTACTTTTCGGGTTCATGACGAAATATCCCCCGGCGTGCTGCGCGAGCCATTCCACGATCGCCGGATCTTTGGTCAGTTCGAGTAGCTGGGCGACACGATCAAGAGGGTTTTTGCTTCCCGACCCCGATTCGTCGGCGCGCTGCGCCCATTTATAAACAAGCGAAAGAGAAACTCCCAATTCGGATGCGATCTCCTTGGGGCTGGTGGTGGGACTTTCAAATGCCTCCTTGAGAACTTCGTGCGATTCCATACGTGGATCATTCTTGCTGAAATCTGTCAGGAAAACAAGCGGGTTGTTTTCGCAATATCCGGAACATGGTTCGTCAGACCATTGCATTTTCATTCTCAATCATCCAATATATCGCTCCATGAGCATTTCAAAAATATCACTTCTGTTTTGTATCCTGATCTTCGGGACTCAATTGGCTACTGCCGAAGAATTTACCACACCCAAGCCGGGGAGCGCGCTGCGTAAGGAAGTTCTCAACGCCTTTCGCAACCCGATAGAGAATGATTTAAATCAGAAAGTTCTCTTCAAAGTCAACGATTTACGGGTTTCAGGAAGGTGGGCATTCATCAATGCTCAGACTTTAACGCCTGCTCAAAATGAGATCGATTACACGAAAACCAAGTATGCTGAAGATGTTCGCGAAGGATTCTTTGATGATTGGATCTGTGCTCTGGCCGAGAAGGTCGGCGGGAAATGGAAGGTTCACGTTTTTATTATCGGCGCGACCGATGTTCCTTATGTGGCATGGCCGGAGACCTATGGTGTTCCCCGGGACATCGTGATGGGACGGCAATAGAATCGCAAAAATCACCGTCCCACAGGCTGAATAACTGATTCAGCAGCATGAATATCGATCTCGAATTGAGATCACTCGATACAGATGATTTCCCGAATCGTTCTTGCGTAGGCTTTGTTCTCCGAGAAGGAAATGCTGGCCCGGGTGTAGGATTGACCGGCAGGGCCCAGGTCGTTAATGGATACAAGTGATGCCTCATCAAGAACTTCTGAATTCCAGTCCACGACGAAAACGGTGCCGTTCATAACCGGCACATACAGATTTTTCCCGGCGACGGTAGGGGAGGGCGAGGCGATGTGGCCCCAGCCATTGCCCCTGGATCTTTTGTCACCAAAAACGACAAAACCTCGCGAGTTTTCCATGTCGTTGGGGAGAATCGTCTGAACCTCGAGTTTGGGGTCTTTCTTTGAACCTGGTTCCACAAACCAGAGAAACTCATCTTTCTGATCTGTTTTCCGCGAGAGTTGCAGAGGAAGTTCGAGGTATTCCGCCTCACCGGTTTCGATATTGACCCTGCCGAGCCAGGGCCGGATGTAGTTTCGGAAGTAATGCCATTTCCCGACCAGCAGGTTGGACCCCTGAGTGATCATCCGCTTCTTTTTTGAAGCTCCAAGAGTGGTGGTTTCGGTCACGCGTTTGCCATCGACCATTTTTCGAACAGGAATACTTTCAGTGATCGAGGATCGGCTCACAATCTTCCCCGTCAGAGCGTTGATGCAGAGATGTTCGTTGGCGTGGAAAACAGGAGCGACGTCATTGTGGATTCGATAACTCATCGTCGCCATGAATCCATCCAGGGCTAAGGTCCAAATCGTGGATCCGTCTTTCAAGTCCACCAGAGAAACACCGGCCGGTTTTTCCGGCGGCCCGTGGCCACCACCCCGGCCTGCCATCGCCACTGAGCGTCCGTCACTCAATTTTTGAGGAAGAACGACACACCCCATGTTGATTCCGCAATCCGATGTCCATACAACATCTCCCGTCGCGATGTCGAGGGCTTGCAGTTGTGTCCACATTTCCTTCGGGGAATCTGCGTATTTGTGCGGGAAATTCCCATCTGGTTCGGGAGTATAAATCTGGCGGGTGAAGACAAATTTTCCTTCGTGAAGAAAAGGGAGAGATCGCCCCACGCTGAGGGTCTCTTTGGCCCAGGCGACTTTGCCATTGAGATCGAAACAAGTGATGCCGCCAGAGGCGTTGACAAAGACGACGCGTTCGCCATCACAAACCGCAGGGGGAGAACTACTGTCGCTGAAGCAGCCGGAAAGGCGCAGGGGATGCTTCCCTGTGATTTCTTTTTTCCAAAGGATGCCTCCCGATTGGGCATCGACGCACCAGGCGATGATATCTTTTCCTAAAGTTTCGTCTTTTTCCACAGGCTTGAGAGTGGAGAAAAATACTTTTCCTTTCGAGACAAGCGGTGTGTTCTGTCCGGTTTCAGGAAGGGTGATCCGCCAGGCGATATTCTCATCTTTTACAGCGCTCCAGGCAGAGGGTCCGGCCGTGCTTGTGGCAAGATTGCCATCGGGGCCTGAGCCTTGATGCCATGATTCCGCTGCCGTGGCGGAAAGAAAAGATACTGAGGCGATAAGCGTGAGAATGAGCGAAACGGATTTCATGAAGTTGATTGGGAACTGAAAGACGGGCGCTGCAGTGTAGGGGCTGTCTCTTATACACATCTGACGCTGCCG
>CAJXQE010000350.1 GCA_913058215.1 uncultured Verrucomicrobiales bacterium | reverse complement strand
CTATCCTCTTCGTCGGCAGCGTCAGATGTGTATAAGAGACAGCCGCTAAAAAATACGGGGGGATTTTAGATCCAAACTTTTGCCAATTGGCTCCTAGAAAGAATCCAGCATCGCTTCACGAGCCATAGCAACCTTCGCATTGGTTTTGCGAAGGCGCTTGCTCAATTGCGTTGCAACGCTCACAAGCAGACGGGCTGCTTCCTGAGGGTGGGCCTCCAGATATTGTTCCAACCGGACCCGGTCAATTTTCCAAACTTGTGACAATGACTTACTAACAACGCTGGCGCTCGCGTTGCCGGAATCAAAAATGTTTACTTCGCCGACACTGTCACCTGCTCTTAAATTTCCGAGGAGAACAGGCCGTCCAAGCGTTGCCGTTTGCACATGAAAAGTTCCGAAGACAATCAGGAAAAGTGAGTTCTGATTTTTCCCTTCCTCAATGAGGGTGTCACCGTCGTTACACGAAATGAATTCACCGAAATTACCTAGATTCTTCCGCTCTTCTGCGCTGAATAGAGCGGCGAATCCCATTTCGGGAAGAATTGTTTCCTCGTCTGACATCTCTACAATCTGCGCTGAAAAGGTTAGAAAATCAATACTGATTCTGGAATCCGCCCATACCGCCCTGGCCTTCCCAGGATTCCGGCATGTTATGCGGGATACTGCTCAATTTCTCCCGTGGAGGTCCGTCACTCCCATTGTTGGTAGCGCAGGAGGAGACCGCGAATGCAGCGAAGACAAGAGCAATAGAAAGTAGTTTCATCGTTGAATAGAATCGGATGGGAAAAGAAACAGGATTCCGGATTAATTGATATTCTCGAAAATCACTTTATCTCCCGGCTGCACTTCGAACCCTTTAACGAGAGATTCTTTTACAACATCCGCGACAACAACGTTGTCCTGAAGATTAACAATACGAAGGCGGGCAATCCGTGAGTTGCCTCGCTTGATGAGAAGGGATGCATCTGCTGTAACGCCGTTCTGACGTCCGGCATTTACCATCACAAATCCCCAGTCCTTGTTGACCGCGATTACTGTGGCGATGAGTCCATTCAGCGAGAGCTTCTGTGCGCGCTCAACCTGGAAGTTTTCCTCTTCTTTGACCCGGACGACCTGAGCCTGCTTAGCTTGAGCTGCTGAAGCGAGCTGTGCTTCATATTCAGCTTTCTTGTTATTCTCTTCCGTCAGGTTCTCCTTATACATCGTCAGTCTCATATTCAGCTCCTCAGGAGACTGAATTTCACCGTTTGGAAACACTTTCTTAATCGCGAGGGTAATCTCGGCCATCTCGATTTCGACTTTCTTCAGGTCGGAAGCAATGTCATCAATAGACTTCTGAGCGATTTTTAGATTTTGCTTCACTCCTTCAACTGCAGCAGACGCCTGATTGCGCTTGTCTTTTGCTTGAGTCTCTTTCTCGATTGCGTCGTCGCGCTTATCTTCAGTCGCTCCGAGTTCAGCGGTGACTTCGGTCACCTTCTTGTTGGTGGAGGTGAGATTGGTGAGAGTTTCCTCGAGGAAACCTTTGTTTCCCAGTCCTACGTAAACGCTGCCGCACATGACGAGCGCTGAGAGTAACATGATAACTTTTTTCATCTTTCAGAGTCTTTCCTGAATGGAGTGTAAATAAAATAAACGGGCAATAATGGTGTCTTCCAGAATCCTAGGGCTTCAGTTGCCAAAGGGATCGTCAGCTGGTGGTGCAGGAGCAGGTGCTTCGGCAGGAGGGGCTGCAGATCCCCCAAATGGATCGGGTTCGCCCGCTGCTGGAGCAGCCGGTGCAGGAGCAGCGGGAGTCATTGCTCCGCCACCGCCAAATGGATCGGGTTCGCCCGCTGCTGGAGCAGCAGGTGCAGGAGCCATTCCTCCGCCACCAAACGGATCAGCAGCAGGTGCTGCCGGAGCGCCTGCTTCAGGAGCAGCGCCTTCTGCGCCGCCCTCAGCTGGAACGCCGCCTGTGACAGGAGCCGCCATTGTTTGAGTTTGAACGGATTTCACGACAGTGTCGCCTTCCTGAACAGTCTGTCCTGGAACCAGTGAGCCCGGAATGATGTCCGCAACGGACTGTGCGGGTTCAACTGAGGTTACCAGCAATTTGCAAATCGGCTGGCCACGGCGGTAAACATCAAGCTGTGCCTTATCGACAACGCCCTGATCATTTCCACCTGAAATTACTACGAAGCCCCACTTGTTGAAAGCTTTGGCAACATTGGATTGAAACTCACCACGGATACGGCCCGCGATCTGATCCTGTCGAAGAGCTTCGAGTTCGTTGGCGATTTTTTCCTGACGATCTCTTTCCACCTGCGCTGCAGCAACAGCTCCTTCAAGCTGCTGAGCATCCACCTGTGCTTCTTCGATTTCGATCCGAAGTTGAACCATCTCCTTCTGGAGGGCTTGGATCCCCTGAATGTCTTTCACGGTTTTCCGGGCCATCGTCAATCTTTCCTCGTCAGTAACCAACTTGGCTTCCTGAACTTTCAAGTTTGACTGTGCCTCAACCAGCTTAGCGTCCAGATCCACTTTCTCAGTGCCAAGCTTTTCAGACTCGTCATCAAGCATTTGGATCGATTGCTCGAGCGCCATGAGTTCATCCTTGGTTTCGGCAAGGGATTTCTCACGGTCCGCAAGAGTGCTCTTAGCGGTTTCCAATTGATCGACTTTCTCCGCAAGGAGATTTTTATTGTCGTAGCTAAGGTATCCCGCTCCCGCAAGAACTACTGATGATATTACTAACAAGACCTTCCACATGGTTCTCTGTTTCTATTTCAAATGTTTAGCGGATAAAGATTACATCCGCTTCTGTCCAGACTAGCGAGTCGGTGAAGCGAAAACAATCCAAAACTGCGATAAAGCGTTACTTTTAAAATCTTTTTTGGATCTGACAAGCACCGATTGCATGTATTTTTGTAATCCGATCACTTGTCTGAGTCCTTCTTATTGTGGTTTTTGCTCATTTTGCCAAGTTCAATAAGGGCTTTTCGGTAAGGAGCACCCAATGGCGGTAGGTCTTCGAGGGTGGGGAAGATATCAAACCAGCGGCCATTTTCCCGGGTTTGTTCCGAAAGATGGCTCGTTTTGAAGTCGTTTGCAGAGTGAACGACTAAATTCACTTTGTAGCGGGTGATGAAGTAGATGGATGTAAAAAGGACTTTTAAGCCGGATGCTTGCGCTTCGTCTACTTCAGGGAGACGCCAGAGGCCTTTTCGCCGGGTTCCCTCCTCCTTGACCAGGAATACGCGGGAGCCTTTCCTTATCACGACGACATGCTCTTGTTTCCGGGTGATCTTTGTTGATTTTGCTTTTACGGGATATTGCTCCGCTTCCCCCAGATTTCCTGATTGGCACCATTCCAGCACCGGGCATTCATTGCATCGGGGGGCGGATCGGGAGCAAATGCTCTGGCCAAGCTCCATAATAGCGGAGTTGTAGATGCGCACATTTTCCTGCGGAGTCATTTTCTCCGCCCAGAACCACAATTGTTTTATTCCTTCGCTAGTGTCGACTGCTCCCGGGTAGGAGAAGAGGCGGGTCAGGACTCTGATAATGTTCCCGTCGACAATCGGGGCACGTTTTCCAAAGGCGAAGCTATAGACGGCTCCTGCGGTGTAGGGGCCAACGCCGGGGAGAGTGAGGATTTGGCTGTAGTCTTCGGGGAATGTTCCTCCGTAGGTTTTCGTGATTACCGCTGCTGTCTTCTGGAGGTTCCTTGCCCTGTTATAATATCCCAGGCCTTCCCAGGCCTTCAAAACTTCCTCCTCCTTCGCCAGGGCCAGTGATTCCATATCAGGAAACTTTTCCATCCATCTCTCAAAATACCTCTTCTCAAGAACGGTTTGAATTCTGGTTTGCTGAAGCATCAGTTCCGAAACGAGAATCGCGTAGGGATCGACAGTTTCTCTCCAGGGGTAAGATTTTCCCTCATCTCCGAACCATTTCGTCAGCGCATCCTGAAAACTGGAAATCCTTTGGGGATCAACGGGGACCTCCAGGAGGGATAAATCAGATTTGGCGGTCATTTATAAATGGAATCGGCTGAGATTGATCCCATCACTCTAAAAGGGATAGGGAAAATAGGGGGGGAGTAAGGGAAGTGGAGAAAAATGTGTCCTTTTGAAGAAAACCTTCGGTGGCATAGTGCGCTATGGGCGTTTTGATGGCACAGTTTGACTGTAGCCCGATAAGGGTAACTAAAATCAATTGCGGAACGGGAAAGAAGATGTAAAAACGTTCGTTTATAGATTTGGCTTGCGGAACGTTTGTGCGTGATACGATTGTTTTAAAGATTCAATTGCCAGACTCAAAAAGCACCCTAACATAGACTCACTTCCCCCTTCTAAAGAAATACCAAAATACGTCATGGCTACTGTAACTAAGCGAGATCTCGTTGTCAGAATTAGTAATGCTACGGGACAGACACAGCAGGAGGTGTTTGATGTCGTCCAGAGCTTCATAGATGAAATCACTTCCAGCCTGTCATCCAATGATGATGTTGTGCTAAGGAATTTTGGAGCTTTCCAGGTCACCAAGACCAAGCCCAAAATCGGTCGGAATCCAAATAAGCCCGAAGCGGCCGTTCCGATTCCTGCTCGTGCAGTGGTGAAGTTCAAACCCGGCAAAGAGCTCAAAGAGCGCGTCGCACGGGTTCTTCCCGAGTTGGAAGATTAGTCTTCTGCTCAGAATACGTCTTCAGTCTCCGGGAAGGCTTAGTCCTTTCCCGGGTGCTTTGTGTCTGGATCTAGCAGGATCTGCCGCCCTCATTGTTGTAGTTTGAGTCCGGAAGCGGTTCCAGCTGTTCTTCGATAATGCCTTTCGCTCTGGGCCAGGCAAGGATTCCCTCAACGATCATCCATATTTCCAGCACGAGTGTGGCGATTCCGATTCCGGTAAGAAGCCAGTTCTGGGTAGCGATATATCCGTTTTCGCCGAACACATTCATGATCATGGCGATTCCCGGGAGGATCAGCATGAAGATCATTGGGATGGAAACATACCAGACCGACAAGCTGCGTCGCCACATCCAGAAAACGATCACCATGAAGGCGAGGCCGCCCAGAAGCTGATTGGTTGCTCCGAACAGAGGCCAGAGTAGAAGCCCTCCTTTTCCTGCCGTGCTCCAGGCCCAGGCTCCTCCGTCTGCGGGCAATGCAGCGATTGCCGTGGCGAGAATTACTGCGAAGATTGTGGCTGCGTGCTTATTGGTTAGCGGTTTAATGCGCAGTGTGGCGGCAAGTTCCTGAGTGACATAGCGTTGCAAGCGGCAGGCTGTGTCGAGGGTGGTTGCCGCAAAGCTCGCAACGAACACTCCCATGAGGGCGACGGCAAAAGCCGGATTGATCCCCATGGCTTTCAGGAAATTGGCGCTACCTTCAACAAAAGCTCCCACTTTTGCTCCAAGCCCGCTGGCCGCTCCCCAGCTTTCATAGCGGGCGAGGTAGGCCGCTTCGCCTGTTAAAACTCCACTGGTGCCGTTAATGCCGAGTCCGATGCCGGCAACGCAGGCCAGAATCACGAGGACGGCGAGGAATCCCTCCGTAAGCATGGATCCATATCCGACAAACTGTGCATCGGTCTCACATTTAATCTGTTTTGAAGAAGTCCCGCTGGAAACCAGGCAGTGAAAACCGGAAATTGCGCCGCAGGCAATCGTCACAAACAGGAAGGGGAAAATCCACGGCGCTCCTTCCGGCGAAGGACGAAAAGCCGGAGCTACAATTTCCAAAGGCGCTCTTGCTGCGTCCGGTGAGACCGGCGCTCCGCCGGCAATTGCGGCAACGATCAATCCGATAACCACCATGGCCAGGACGCTGAGCAATTGCAGGCTGTTAATAAAATCTCTTGGTTGAAGCAAAGTCCAAACCGGAAGAACTGAAGCGACATAGCTGTAAATCAGCAGGAAAAGCACCCATTGCATGATGGACCAACCAGCAAGGGCTGCGTTAAAAGCTCCCAGAACGCCATCGTTTCCGAAATACACCGTGGCATACATGATCGCCAGAGCGATCAGGGAGGGGATCAGCATGTTGATCCCTTTGCGGTGAAGCCAAAGTCCGATCATCACTGCGAGCGGGATCTGAACCAGGCAGGGGAAAATCGCTGCCGGATACAGTCGAAACACGGCTGCGATAACCAGTCCAAAAATGGCGAGCACAATTGTCAGAGCCATAAAGAGAATCGAAAGAAACAGGACCCGGGTTCTCGGTGACAGCATGCGGCCGGCGATGTCGCCGACGGTCTGTCCGCGATTTCTCATGCTGACGATGAGAGAACCAAAATCGTGAACCGCTCCGATGAAGATGGAACCGAACAGCACCCAGAGCAGTGCAGGGACCCATCCCCAGATCACTGCAAGCGCCGGTCCTACAATCGGGCCGGTTCCGGCAATAGAGGTGAAATGGTGTCCGAAGATTACGGATTTTTTGGTAGGGACAAAGTCTTTGTCGTCGTTCAGCGCAATGCTGGGAACCATTGCATTTTCATCCAGCTTAAAAACCTTTCGCGCGAGCCATTTTCCGTAGGTATGATAGGCAACCAGGTAAAGGACAAGGGCGCCGATGGCAATGAGTAGAGTCTCCATGAATCGTAAAAATGGTTTGAGGCTTGGCTAAAAAAGAGTATTCCCGATGCTGCCCTTTCAGTGGGAATCTGACAACATAGATTATGGAAATCGCACTTTGGCAGCAAATAATAACCGTGGCAATCGTCCTTGCGGTTTTTGTTGTGTTTGTAAAAGAATGGGTTTCACCCGATCTCGCGGCAATGGGGGCCTTTCTTTCCCTGATCCTGATTGGTGCGATTGCTCCGGACAAAGCCCTTTCAATTTTTGGCAGTTCCGCACCGATTACTGTGGCTGCAATGTTTGTCATGAGCGCCGTGCTGGAGCGGACCGGGCTCATTGAATTATTGGCAGGGCGTTTTGAAACCATGGCCGGACCGAATCCGGTCCGGGTGATGCTGGTTCTGCTGATTACCGTCGCGGCTCTTTCCGCTTTTGTGAATAACACTCCGGTGGTGGTGGTATTCCTGCCTATCGTTCTCGCCCATTGCCGAAAATTTGATCTCAAGGCCTCACGATTCCTTATACCGCTGAGTTTCGCGGCGATCGTCGGCGGGACTTGCACCATCATCGGGACTTCCACCAATTTGATTGCGACCGGTATCGCTGCCGACGCAGGGATGAAACCCTTCAGCATGTTTGAGGTCAGTAAGCTCGGCATTATTTTTGTAGCGGGAACTCTTCTCTATCTCATTCTGGGTGGGTGGCGTTTAATTCCCAGTCGTGTAACGCTATCCACTCTATTCGACAGTGAGGCGGGGCACGAATTCTTGACGCAAGTTTATGTGAATCAAGAGTCGCCGCTGGTTGGGAAAAAGTTTCCGGATACCCCGCTCGCCAAGCAGCGCAGCCTGCGTGTGATCGAAATCATTCGTGAAGGTCGCCAGGTTCCCATTCCTTTAAATGAACTGGTTCTCGAAGGAGGGGATCAGATCATGATGAAAACTCACGCTTCCGGTGTGATGGAATTAAATGAGACCACCGGAATCGATCTGCAACCGGCAGGAGAGTTGGGCCTGGATCACATTGGAACGGAATCCGCCGTGCTGATGGAGGGAATTGTCGGTCCGGGATCGAGGATGGCGGGCCAAAGCCTTAAAGATCTAAATTTCCGTCAGCGATTCGGCGTTCTGATTCTCGCGGTTCATCGGCGGGGTGTGAATTTGAGAGAGCGTTTCGAGGACGTAAAACTCGCTTTCGGAGACACTCTTCTCGTGGAAGG
>CAJXQE010000349.1 GCA_913058215.1 uncultured Verrucomicrobiales bacterium | reverse complement strand
ACGAGATCAGCCTCGGTCTCGTGGGCTCGGAGATGTGTATAAGAGACAGTGGTAAGTGGGAGCTGGAAGTCTGGTCCTGATAAATTTCGGGAGTGGCTCTCAGCCCCTTTGATTCGCCGGGGATATACTGTTTTTGCAGTCTCCCACCTTTCTCAGCCCAAATGTTTGATCGGTGAAATCTCGGATGATATCCAGAAAGCAGTCCGTCACATTCGGCATCATGCTGAAGACTATGAGATCGACCCGCAACGATTCGGGGTCACTGGAGGAAGTTCAGGCGGCCATTTAAGTTTAATGCTGGCAACGCGGGGAGCCCCCGGTCCTCCCGGCGCTGAGGATCCGGTTGACCATGAAAGCAGTGCTATCCAGTCAGCAGCTGTATTTTTTCCCGTGACCGATCTATTGAATCTGGGAGACTCGACCCAGAATCCCGGAGACGGAGGGCCGCCAATCAGTTACGTGAAAGGGTTCGGTCCCGGCGCAGACAATCTGGAAATTTGGAAACCCATCGGGAGGGATTTATCGCCAATCTTCCACATCAGTGAAGACCTCCCTCCGGTCTACATTATTCACGGGGACGCTGATACCCTTGTCCCCCTCGATCAGTCGACCCGCTTTCGCGACGCTGCCCTTGAGAAAGGAAAGACTGTCGAATTGTCAATTCGACCCGGAAAAGGACACGGATGGCCCACCATGATCTTTGAAATCGGAAACTTTGCTGACTGGTTTGATCGCACACTCTTGAAATAGAAACCGCAAACTCCCTGAGCTCCATCTTCTCTTCCCAGAATCACGTGACAATTTCGATTTCAAAAACCGAATAAGAGAGGCCACATTGGCGGTCATGGCTCCAGTCCTCGATACCCTCGCCTCGCTTGTCTCTATCAACAGTGTCAATCCGGAGTGGGGTGGCCCCGGCGAAAGTGAGGTCGCAGCATTTGTGCGGGCTTTCTTCGAAGATGCCGGAATTGAAGTTTGGGAAGAGGAAGTTCTCCCGGGGCGGAACAACGTAGTGGCAAAACTCCCCGGTCTGGATTCCAGCCGTGCCGTAGTGCTTGAAGCACATATGGATGTGGTGTCCGTCAACGAAATGACCATCCCTCCTTTCGTTCCGGAAGTTCGCGACGGGAAAATGTATGGACGCGGATCATGCGACACCAAAGCGGGACTTGCCGGGATGATGCACGCGATTCTTTCGCTCAAGGAAGAGAATGAAACACCGCCATGCGATGTCTATCTCGGAGCTGTCGTCGACGAAGAGCATGCCTACCGTGGCGTTCTCAAACTGATTGAATCGTTTCAGGAAAGAAAAATCAAGGCCATCGCCTCCGTTGTGGCAGAGCCCACCGAACTGCGACTGGTCCGCGCCAACAAGGGAGTCCTGCGATGGCAGATCCAAACCCACGGGGTATCCGCCCACAGCTCAAAGCCACACCTAGGAAAGAGCGCCATCTCAATGATGGCAAAACTCATTGGGGAACTCGAAAAACATCACGAGAAGATCGCCAGCCGCTCGCACCCTCTCGTCGGGATCTCAACCTGTAACATTGGAATCATCGAAGGAGGCGCCCAGGTGAATTTCGTTCCGGAAAATTGCACCATCACACTGGACCAGAGGCTTTTACCCGGAGAAACCGCACAAGCAGTGTTCCAGGAATACGAAGAAGTGATTGCCGATGCCCGCCGGAAATTTCCTGAGATCGAAGTCAGCATGCCCCCACCGGGTCTCACCGACGAAGCGATGGAAACTCCGGAAAATTCAGTAGTCGTATCCGCATCCTCGAAGGTCCTTTCCCTGATGGGTTTGAATCCAGAACCTTGTGGAGTTCCCTTTGGCTGCGATTGCACCAAACTCTCGCGCGCCGGGATTCCTGCAATCATCTTTGGGCCCGGATCAATCGACCAGGCACACGGCGCTGTTGAATTCGTCGACGTAAACGAGGTTCAGTTAGGGTTTGATTTCTATCGCCGGTTTCTGTTGGAATGCGGGGCATGAACAATTCCACTCGTAGAAGATTTTTAACCACGGCCGGAGCCGCAGCCCTCGGCTCCACCATCACCGCAGAAGCGCAGTTTCACAGTAAGATGAACGACAACATTGATGCTCACGTTCATGTCTGGGACGACAAGCGGGAAAAATATCCGCTCTCACCGGATTTCGCATCCAAAGATGTGGCACCTTCCACCTTCACACCGGAAGAACTCTTCGCTCAACAGAAAGGAACCTCGGTCAGTCGTACCGTTCTCATCCAAATGAGTTTTTTCAAATACGACAACTCCTATATGACCGATGTCATTCAAAAGCATCCTGGCAAATTCCGTGGCGTTGGGATCGTTGACGAATCAAAAGAAGAGCTCAAAGAAACGATGGTCGATCTGAAAGGGAAAGGAGTCCGGGGATTCCGACTCTATGCTTTCCTCGACAAAGTAAAGGAGTGGGAAGGCTCTGCCGGAATCAAAAAAATGTGGAAGGTCGGAGCGGAAGAGAATCTCTCGATGTGTTGCCTGACAGATCCCGAATCCCTGCCCTACATCCAGAAATTTTGCGAGAAAAACCCTGACACTCCTGTAGTGATCGATCACTTCGCCCGGATTGGAATGACGGGAACGGTGGATCAGAAACAACTCGATAATTTACTGGCTCTGGCAAAATTCAAGAATACTTCCGTCAAGACCTCCGCCTTCTATGCCCTCGGAAAGAAAGCGCCTCCCTACACTGATCTCGGAGACATGGTCAAACAGCTTCGAGATGCCTACGGCTCCAAGCGACTCATGTGGGCTTCCGATTGTCCTTTCCAGGTTCAAGGCGACCACAGCTATAAAGCGTCTGTTGATTTGATTGAGAAGAAATTGGATTTCCTGTCCAAAGAAGAAATAGCCGATATCATGAAGAATACTGCGGAGAGAGTGTTCTTCACGTAGTCGCTATCCTCCCGCCAACACTTTCAACACCGCATCAATATCTTCTGACCGGTTGTATCCGTGAATCGCAATCCGGATCCGACCGGCTTGATGCATCACGTGAATCCCCTGCTCCAGCAATTGATCGTGGATTGCCGCATCATCTTCGCTTTGAAAAGAAACGATCCCGGATGAGTTGCCGGGCTGATGAGGTGACATCGTCTTGACCCCAAGATCCGCGAGTCCTTCATGAAGCTGAGCGACGAGGGAATCTGCATGTTTCGCAATCGCAGCAACACCTTGTTCTCTCAGAAAATCGATACCGGCTCTCAAGGCATAGATCGAAGGAAACGCCGGCATTCCAACAGCAAATCCCTTTGCCCCGGGAAAAGGAACGGCTCTGGTGAATCGATCTTCCGCGAACGCATTCTCCAAATGATACCAGCCTCCTGCGCGAACTGTGATCTTCTCCCGTGATTTCTCGGGAACAGCGACCACACAACTACCGTGCGTCCCCAGCAGCCATTTGTAGCTGCTACCGATGATACAATCGGCATCGAGGCAATCGAGTTCGACCCGCCCAAAGGCCTGGGTCACATCGACAGACAGAATTGCATTAGGAGCCTTCGCCCTAACCAGATCATGAAACTCCGGCCACTCAATTCGATAGCCGGTCAAGAAGCTCACCAGAGACACCTGCACCAGTTTTGTTTTTTCATTGAGAAGAGTATCCAGATCACTCAGCCCAAGTCCTCCCCCCTGACTCTTCCAGATATTCACTTGAGGACTTCCCTGCGCCTGAATCCAGGGAGTTGCCCCTGACGGAAAATCGAGATCCGTGATGACTACTTCATCTTCAGGACCAAGTTCGAGCGAAGAGCAAAGGAGATTATAAGCTTCAGATGTACATGAACAAAAGGAAACCTCCGAAGCGGACAGGCCGAGAAGACCGGCAGCACTCTCACGGCAATTCGCCTCCTCTTCAAAAAGCAGTTCCCGCCCTGCCATTCCCATCGATTTATGAGAAAAATAGACATCCATTGCTTCCCGGCTAGCCTGAACGGGAATTCCCTCAGCAGCAGTATTCAGGTAGGTAATTTCCCGCAGGGACGGAAAGTGGGTGTGTTTCTCCTCATCGGTGAGCATGGGATTCCCTACACCCACTACGGGATCTTTCCCAACACGTTTAAGCGGAAATATTTTTCTCGCCTCGCCTCTTCCATCTGACACAATTCCCTCCATGGCAGATTCTGAAAACGAAGATCTTGGCGCGTCGTTTCGACAATCGCGCAAAGAATTGTGGTTCATGCTCGGCACCTGGGTCGTGTTTGCGGCCTGGACCCTGACTTACAATGGCCTTCACGCATTTGATGCTGAAGGTTCAGGGCAGAATCTTCTCTGGGGAATGCCACGTTGGGTTGCTCTCGGGATTGTCGTTCCATGGGGCACCGGGTTCTGCTTGACCTGTTGGTTCGCCCTTAGATTCATGAAGGATACGGACCTTGGTGGCGAAGAATCTTCCGAAAAACCTGAACAGGGAGAGGAAGCGAAATGAGCGCATTGATTAGTTTTACGATCTATTTGATTTTCGTTTTCGTCCTCGCGGGAATTGCCAACCGCTCAGGGAAGGATAAGGCCTTCGTTAAGGAATATTTCCTCGGCAGTCGAAACATTGGCTTGTGGGCATTCGCGTTCACCTATGCCGCAACCGCAGCCTCCGGCGGAAGCTTCATGGGCTTCCCTTCCCTGATCTACACCCACGGTTGGGTCGTCGGCTGGTGGATCGCCGGCTATATGATTGTGCCAATGGTCGCGTTGGGGCTGTTTGCCAAACGGATCAATCAGGTCAGTCGGATTGCTGAAGCAATCACCGTCCCTGAACTTCTTCGAAAGAGATTCAACAGCAGTGCCGTCGGGAATGTAGCGACGATTCTGGTGGTCTTCTTCATGTTCTTTTTCCTCATCGCCCAATTCAAAGCGGGTGCCCAGATTATGGCAACGCTCCTTGAAGGAGTGGAAGTCTATCAAAGCGTAGTCATTGCCATTGAAAGTGCCACTCAAGGAATCCCGTGGATCGGTGCGGCGGATGGCGACTACTTACTCTGTCTGATCGTCTTTGCTGTCTCCGTTATCATTTATACAACCTATGGCGGTTTCCGCGCTGTTGTCTGGACCGATGTGATGCAAGGGCTGGTGATGGGACTCGGCGTAGTGATCATGTTAGTGCTCACACTCTCTCAAGTCGGTGGACTTTCCAACGCCACAAAACAGCTTGCTGAAATGACTCCTCCGGAGTTTGGCGAGTTCCAGCTCGTTACCAAAACTGCGAACGCTGAAGAACAGCGGTTCCTCCGCGGGGACTGGTTTGCGACATCAGATGGACAGAGTGTTGTGCGATTGAAAGACACGACTGTTATCCCCGCCAACGAAGTCCGCAGCCCCGCCTTTGAAGGGCTGCGCCTGACAACACCTTCTGAGATTGAGAAGATTAAAGCAGGCCTCGATTCATCCGTCGACATCGTCACCGAAGTGGCAATCGAGCCGACACCCTATGCTTACGGGGCCGACACCAAAGGCGTCTACACAAGCGCTCCCGGCCCGTCGCAAAACAATCCGATGGGATTCTTCACCGTCTTTCTCGCATTCAGCTTCTTCGCCTTCTGGAATTTCAGCGGAGCCGGCCAGCCCAGTTACATGGTTCGGCAGATGGCCTACAAAGATACCGTAACCCTTCGCCGATCCATGGTCATGGTTGCTGTATACTTTTCGCTCATCTATTTTCCCCTGGTGATGATCTTCACCAGCTCGCGAATACTTCTTCCGGGTATGGAAATCCATCCCGACCGGGTCATGCCTGAAATGGCCCAACTTCTGACGGCCAATGCCGGAGTCCCCTGGCTCGCCGGTCTTCTCGTCGCGGCACCTTTCGCGGCGGTGATGTCGAGCGTGGACAGTTTTCTGCTCCTCGTCTCATCCAGTGTTGTGCGCGATATTTATCAAGAGAACATCAATCCGAACGCCAGCGAGAAACAGGTTAAAAGACTCAGCTATTGTGTGACAATTGCTTTAGGGATCATTGGAGTTCTTGCTGTCCTGCATCCCCCGAAATTTCTTCAGAGCCTGATCGTTTTTGCATCCGCCGGGCTTGGCGCCTGCTTTCTGATTCCAATGGTCGTGGGGCTCTACTGGAGAAGAATGACAGCCGCAGCCGCTGTCGCCGGAATGATAGCTGGAGGTGCCACCATCCTGATCCTCTACAGTATCGGCCGGGTCAAATACGGTGAATTCAGTGAGTATCTTCTCCTTGGGTTTCACCCCTTTATTTGGTCAGTGGTCGTGACTGCGGCAGTCGTCTTCATCGTATCCATTACTGGCAAGGAACCGGATTCCTCTCTCCAACAGAAATTCTTCGGCAATTCGAAAGCGGATGCTTGATACTTTTTGACAGGACTAACTCTTCAGCCGCAAGAATTGTCTGCTATCGAAGTCCTGAGATACAAGGTAGCAGACCCAAGCTTGCCACACCAACCACGATACTCCATCATGAGCCAAAGCGTCCTTACTTTTGGGGCTCTTGCCATCAAAAGGACGTGTACGCGGAACCGTATGAATTGACCTTCATCCCTGCAATTTCCTTTTCTAGAGTTGTCCCCATCACACAACATGAAAACATCAAAAAAGTTTCCAGCACTTGTATTTTTCTTCCTTCTCTTACTCGCGCTCTTTCTCGTCAACTTCCGGAACTCGACACCAGGCTCCTCTTCGGAAGTGCCTGAAAAGTCGGTAACGCTCACGGCTCCCGACGCGCAAAACGTCTCCGCTCCTGCTGACGAAGGCACCGATATCGCGCCAGCTGCCATTCAAACATTCGGGGACAAGTCCGAGACGATTTACGAAAAAGTGGGCCTCGGCAGTACTCCTGAGGGAGAAGAGTGGGAACCTGCCCGTGCCGTGGATAGCGAGTTTACTTTGCCTCATTTCGACAAGCGGAAAAAACTCCGCATCGTTACCAATCGGATTGCAGTCATGGAAAATGCGGGTGCTCCTGCAACAACGACAATGGCAAGAGCAGGCTTTGCAGAGACAGATCTCAAGGCCCACCCCATTCTTGGATGGACTTTCGCCCGAACCGAAACAGTTCTCGGGGAGAACAAGGGGGCCGATGCCATCGACAAAATTTCAGGCCTTGTGAATTCCCTGGCAGGGGAAGAGTCAAATCTAGGGTTCTCCTCCCCTGTCTTTGTAGATCCTGAACTGGGCGGTCTTCTTGTCGTGACTCCGCAGATCCTCATGGGTTTCAAACCGGACGCTGCCATGGCTGACAGATTGGCTGCAATTAAAGCGGTTCCGAAGGTGAACGAAGCGGTTACCGCCGGGGTAATCGATCTGGCCCAGTCTTACATCAAGATTCCCTTGAATGGTGTTCGCAACGGATTTGACGTTCTCTCTTATGTGAATGATCTCGCAGGCCACGGTTCCGTTCTTTATGCCGAACCCGACATGATTTTTGAAGGAATAGGTGCCCTGACTCCAAACGACCCGGAATTCGCGAATTGCTGGGGTCTTGAAAACACAGGGCAGAGCAGTGGTCAGGTGGATTTCGACATGGACGCATCGGCCGCCTGGGATACCACCACGGGATCATCCACCGTAAAGGTATTGATCATCGATACGGGCGTTCAGCAGAATCATCCTGACATCAAGCAGCTTACCGGGAAAGACTTCACCAGCGAAAGCGGAACCAGCCCCAATGGGGATCCGGTCAACTCCTTCGACAACCACGGGACTCCGGTGGCCGGTGCTGTTTCTGCCAGCATCAACAACTCGACAGGCTCCTGTCTCTTATACACATCTCCGAGCCCACGAGACCGAGGCTGATCTC
>CAJXQE010000348.1 GCA_913058215.1 uncultured Verrucomicrobiales bacterium | reverse complement strand
TCTACACTATCCTCTTCGTCGGCAGCGTCAGATGTGTATAAGAGACAGACTTTGGCCCGCTCGAGAATATCGCAGGTCTCCATAAGACGCTCAGAATCAACGTCAGTATTGTATCGGGCCGACTGAGCGCAGTAGGAGCAATCCTCGGAGCAACCGCCCGTTTTGATACTCAACAAGGTGCAAAGCTGCACCTCGTTTTCGGGCCAGTTATCTTCGTGCACTTTCCGCGATTTTTGAATGAGTTCAAAAAATGGCAGATCGTAGAGATTTTTGAGTTCCTCAAAATTCATGGTTCTAACACTGATATGACCATGAAATCGTGGGATTTCACGCTTTTGTTGCAAAAATCTGACGATTTCGACGGCTTATCGGGTCCACCGACCGCCAGCCGAAACAAAGGGGAGGGTCTGTTTATAACACTCAGAGTAATCCGTTTTCCCGATCGCACCGATCATCTTCACACCGGTAGTCCGTTTGAATTCCGCTGTAAAAGCCTCACCACTGTGACATCCCCAGCTCTTGGCATATGCTCCGCGAGCAAAAGAGCTACGCTTCATTTGACTGAGGTCTTTCTGGTGAAGAAAGGCTTTGCAGGCCCCGAGCAGCTCATTGCTGTAATCGAGAGCGAAACAATATTTGTTGGAATGACCGAAGTATTCGAATCCGGACACTTTCGTCTGGCGCCGGTTCTTCCCGCTGTTCACATAATTGATAATATCATCACCGTTATTGTACCAGACCAAATTGACCTTGTACTTGTCACGGACGCTCTCAATGTGGCCGATCAAAGGCTCTCCATCTTCCCGGGCACGGGTTTCGTAGCCGGCACGATACACGAGCCAGGTGATCTGAATCTTGTTGTCGGTCGCTTTTTGTAAAAGCTGCATCCGAATCCGGGCTGCCCGAACAAAATTCCCCCACCACAAATCATGGCGATGCGCCTCGCGGCGGAAATTTTCCCACCCTCGCAGTGCAGGCCCACCACTGATGATGATGTATTCATCGTTGGGGTTGAGCTTGGCGCCAGCCTCAGGGGCAGTTATTCCCGCGAAAAAAATCGCGAGCAGGCCGATCAAAACTTTGCGTGGAAGGGTCATGAAACGAGAAGTTGGTTTGGACAGGTTGGTTTCCCTCTCCCGGTGATTAATAGAGTATTTCCACTGAACAATACAGAAGAAAAGGGGCGCATCTTTCAACTGAGACCAATAAATTCGCCCACCTGTTCAATCCAATTCTGCACCATTTTCTTAAGCCTCTCACGCTCAGCGTCTTTGGCTTTCTGCTCCTGGATCTGATCTTCAAAAAGTTGAAGCCGCTTGTAATGACGTTCGATTCGACCGACAAACCAGCGCCAGGTGTCACCGGGCCGGCCGTCTTCCATCAGGAAATGAGGGCAGTTCTTATTCGGGGTTTTGTATCCTGCCCGTGGCCAATGGTAGTGAGCCCGAATATTCTGCACCGGAATTTCATGGTAATACATCAGTGACGCCGCCAATTTTGCGGTGCGCTCCATCGTCGCGAGCTGATTGTTCCCATTGTGCTCACACATTTCGATCCCGATGGAATATCGATTTCCCGGACCGTCAAAATCTGCGTGCTCGCCGCGCTCACTGGTGGGGATGTGCTGGATAACGGTGTCATCCTGCACGGTAAAATGCCAACAGAGGTAGCCGCAGACTCCGCCGCGAAGCGCTCCTTTTTTCAGAGCCTTGGCATGGGCAAAGGCATCACCCGTGTAATTCTGAGTGCTGTGAATAGTGATAAACTGCGGCTTCATCTGGCGGAACAGACGACGGCCGTATTTCCCGTCAGGGATCAAATCGATCTGCATATTCAATGCTTTATGAGCATCACCGGGATTCAGCGGGGACTCAGTAACTTCTCCCAGCTCCTGTTCCCAGACCTGACCCTGATTGGTCGTCTTGCACGAGGGCATGGAAATTGCGAGGAGTGCCAATGTAATTCCCGGCACAAGGATAAGGGTATATTTCATCTATCTTCTCTGAACATTGAAGGCAGGTGGGGGGGCGCAGAAGATACGCCTTTACGAAACACTTCGCAAGGAGCTTTGTTGCGGCGCAATTCGTCACTCTTTTCAGGACTTTCGACGAAATCCTTCACAAGCAGTCTCTACAGAACAGGAAGTCCCTGCTTAAAATTCAGCCCTATGGATTGCGACCAAACCACATCTTCGTCTCCGGTTTGATCCAGAATATCAAAAGCGGAATGGAAAAGATGATGGTGCACCCAGTCATTCCCAGGCAAATCATGACCAGGTGAAAAACCCAGGGACCCGGGGATCTTTTCAGAAAGAATCCGATAAGACTGACAATGAAGAATACGCCGCCTATTCCAACATAAAGAATTGCCACCAACATCGGAGGCATTCCATCCAAGTCCTCTTCGCTCAAATCCAGAATCAGAGGAAGTGATCCCGCAGCCATCACCACAAAATAAAGAAAACAGAGAAAGCCCAGGTAAACTTTGTACCAGAGAACGACTTGAGGAGCGGTCTCCGGCATCACTGGAGGCGAGGAGGGATGCGGGGGAATTTGCGGCGTCTCGTGCATAGAGGAATGTGTCCCTTCTTCCTTGATGAAATCAAGTCGGATTCATTAGAATCATTCCCGGCTGTCATCTTGCTCCCAACTTGAACGAATGAGCAGGTTTCTCTTCACCCTCTACAGGAAATCCCCTTCCGGTCCAGCGCTTGACGCGATACCAAAGGCAGACCGAGTGTGATTGGACAACTCCCAGCCTGCATCCCAATGGTTTCCTTTCGACTACTTTTTCTTGCCCTCCTTGCCTGCAACTCCGCGCTCCTGGCTGCGCCACCGGAGCTCATGCAAAATCTCGACGGAGATCTTTCCTTTACCGGCAAAACCCCGCAGGAGTCTCGCGAGAATTTGCAGCGCCTCATTGATGATATCGCGAATGGTCCCGCAACAACACTGATGTGGTCCATTGGCGCAGGGTCTGACATTCTTTACTATCAGACAAAAGTCGCCAGCACCTGGGGATGGCGCCAGACAAAATATAACGACGATCCAAAATGGCAGGCACGTATCGAGCGCTGCCGCCTGGCTACCGAAGCAGGACTCGATGCGCCGCGCATTGTCGGCGAACGCGCCCGTGAGCGGGGCTTGAAGTTCTTTCCCTCGTACCGAATGAACGATGCGCACTACTGCAGTGACCCGCTACACTATCCGCTAACCGGACGATTTTGGATGGAGCATCAGGACGCCACCATCGGCGAATCGCCAATCGAAGGTTACGACGGCTATCGCCATCTTCTCAACTACGCCGACAAAGAAGTGCGAGCCTATCGTCTCGCTGTAATTTTCGAAGCCATGGATCGCTATGCCGACCTGATGGACGGCTTCGAACTCGACTTCAATCGTTTCCAGGTTTTCTTCCCGCCCGGCACCGCGGAGAAAAACGCACATCTCATCACCGCGATGCTCGAAAAAGTTCGCCAGCATCTCAATACGATCGCCTCCGAACAAAAGCGACCGATGCAGCTCATTGTCCGAGTGCCGCCCGCAGTAAAAAACTGCACCTGGTCCGGCCTCGAAGTTTCCACCTGGATGAAACAGGATCTTATCGACGCCATCATTCCCGCCCAGGTGATGACACTTTCCCATGACATGCCTCTCGATGAATTCGCGGAACTGGCCAGAGCCGCCAAACCGGCAAAGTCAAAAGCTTGCGAAGTCATTGGCTCCCTCTACGGCCGCACCGGTTACAACTGGCCCTTCTCTGCGGATCACACCACCGCAGCCTATTCTTCCGAAGTATCCAGAACGCCCACCTCCGCACAGTTTCTCGGCGCCGCCCTGAACCAGCGTTCTCTCGGCGTCACCCGGCATCAGATTTACAACTACATTCTTCACACCGATTCCACCACTTGCGAAGCCCTCACCCGCCTGGATGGCGAGCGCCGCTATCAGATTACCCAAGCTTATTTCCACGACAAGGAAGACAGCTACGAATACCGCAAGCAACTTCCCCTCGCTCTTCATCCTGACAAAACCGCATCACTCCGCATTCTAATCGGAGAGAACCCAACTCAGGTGAATGCCTATCTGCGCATCGGTCTCCAGGGAGCCAACCGCGACTACGCCGACGTGGCAATGAATGTCACCCTCAACGGACGAGTTCTGCATGAAGGTTCGACTGCGAAGCAACTCGTCGTCACGACAGGAACCCGTCATGGCAATGGTTCGCACGCGCCACCGACCGAGGCCTACGTCCAGTGGCCGATCAGTGATCCCACCCTGCTGCGCCGGGGCTGGAACGACATCGAGATCTCTCTCACCGCTTCCGCGAAGGCGCTCCAGCTTGTCGAAACCGAAATCGCGATCATCGAAGCGGAGTAATTAGTTCGAGGCAGTACGCCATCGAGAATGATGAAAGCTATCATCGATGGTTTAAGTCCGTATCGGAACGAAAACGAAACTGGGTCGTCCGGGGATACGGAAGACGCTCCTCTATCAGTCTGGACTCGGGAAAAGTAGTAAGCCGGCGCTATGTCTTGATTCGTTTTCGGCTGAGGATTAACCGGTGGCTGCACGATCCGTCGGAAGCAATGCTTCAAGAATTGCGTTCAATCGAAGATGAACACGTTCATGATCCGATCCATAGGTGTCATCCGAAACGGTTGATACCTTTTGCAGGGAGTCCGTCAAATTTTCGAGGAGGCTTTGGATTCTCCCGGATTGACTCTTTGAGAAATCTTCTGGATTAAAAAACTCAGGACCGGTCTTGAAAACCTCCGTTGAAAGTTTGGAAAGGCGCTTGAGAATCGATGGTGCAAGCGGGGCGAGCACTGCCTTGCCGGAATTCTGAAATCGATTCTTTAAAATCTCGACTTCGATAGATCGAAAGTTCTCGTATGTCTTCAATACAAATTTTGCAGCGTCCTCATTGAGGTCAGCACTTTTGAGGGCAGCGTCAAAATCCGGGGTTTCCAGCACACTGCCAATTTGGAGACGGTTTGGGTCGACATGGTTGTATGCAGCGAGAAAACCTGCATAGGCCCGGCTTCCATATCGCGAATTCGCAATAAGCGAAAGAGCGCTGCCCTTTTGAATGACCACGCTTGTCTTATTATTGGTCCTCAATTGACCGTATGCCGAGGTGAACCCGGCGAATACCAACAATATCAAAAGTGTCTGAATCAATTTCATATGCTCTACTACGGAGAATCCAACTCCAATCTTTCAGGCTTACATTTCAGCTCGACAGCGGGTATTCAAATTCTCGAAAATATTTCCGGACTGTCCATTGACGAATACTTGGAGAGAAGAATATTTTCCTTCCATCAATCAGAGTCAGCGTCAACCCGGTCCACCAGGGGAACTTCCATCCGGCTATGATTTGCTTCGGAATGATGGTCACTCGTTCATCCTTGAATTTCCTGATTGGCCAGTGCTTGTGTTTCGTAATGCCCTCGGGAACTTCTTTAAGCGCTTTGTCGATCACCTTCGATTCTCCCAATCCAATATCGCCCGCCTTTTCGCTTACTGCTGCGGATAGAAGCGCTCCAACGACGCCTCCCATTGCTGCTGCCGCCTTACCTGCTCCGCTACTTTCGCGATAGGGAACCAGGAATATCGCTTCTCTGGAAATGATCGCAGGACCGACGTAACCTTTTCCGTCAACGACCTTCCATTCCTCTGCAAATTTCCAGTATTCCTTCATATATTGTCATTTCCGAGTCTGCCTCAGCCTACGGAAAGCAGACGCGGAATTCAAGAAGGAGCGTCGTCCTTTCCATCGGATGAATCTGGCGCAGCGCGCTGCCTGTTGGCAGCAACTTGGTGTTCTTCATTCGTTCAGATCCAGTTTGGCCTCGAAATAGATCCCCAATCCGGAAGAAGTGCGACACCCCTGGCTGAAATCGAGCGCAAACTGTACGGCCTGTGGTATTTTTCCGGATGCATCGACTCGCGGTTACCGCTCTGTATTTCCTCTTATCCGGATTCAGCGTCCATGCAGCGGAAGAACTGGAACGCCGCTGGGTATTTGTCGGAGCGAATCTGCTCGTCGCCGATGAACTGGATCGAGTTGAGGCCGTCCTCGACCGGGCCGCGGCGAGTGGATACAACGGAATTCTTCTTTCCGACTACAAGTCATCCTTCTGGTGGAGACTGGAAAATGCCTCCACCTATCGCAGTCACTGCAACCGTCTCCATCGAATGCTTAAGGCTCGGAATATGGAGCTGGCGGTCTCACTTTTCCCTTTCGGCTATGCGGGGCCCTTACTCTGGGACAATCAGAATCTTGCGACTGGCGTTCCGGTCAGAAAAGTCGCGATGACCCTTGAGGGGGATGAACTAAAGTTCATTCCCGGTGACGGGCTGCCAAACGGATCTTTGGATAACTCTCATGGAGATCAAATTATCGGAACCCGTTTTCAGGATTCCCCCGGGCTGATCACTTTCGTCGACGAGACCACAAAGCAGGGGAGCAAGGGCAAAGCTTCTCTTCGAATCGAAAATGCGGGAAAGGCTGCAAATGGGAACGGCCGGATTTGTTTCCGTCTGAAAGTGAATCCCCGGCATCAATATCGAGTTCGCTTTTGGATGAAGGCAAAGAATTTGAAAGGCGGTCTGGCCCAGGGAATCGTTCTCGGAGCGAAAGGAGGACGCGGACTCGTTTCTCAGTCATTGGTCCGGCCGGACAACGACGGGGATCCGGAGCCATGGGCGTGGGCGGACGACACTAGCTTCGACTGGACCGAACAATTGCTCACTTTCAATTCGCTCGATCAAACCGAAGTCGATCTTTATCTCGGAATCTGGGAGGGAGAGACCGGGGCTCTCTGGGTCGATAATATTTCCGTGGAGAACGTTTCCACGCTGAACCTCGTTCGTCGTGATTCACTGCCATTGGCAATCACTTCGGAGGACGGATCGATTGAATACAAGGAAGGCGGGGACTTTCATCCGGTCCAAGATTCGCAACTCGGTCAGATTGGATGGCAGGGGAATTTCAATGTCAGGCATGAAGCGCCGACAATTCGGATCACGGAGAATTCAAAGATCAAACCGGGTGAGCCCGTTTACCTTTCAGCCTTTCACACAAGCATCATGGAAAACGGTCAGGTCACCTGCTCCCTGTTGGATGAAGAAGTTTTCAAAAACTGTGAGACCTCGCTCCAACTCGCGCTCCAGGCCCTCGATCCGGATATTATCTTCATGGGCCACGACGAGATTCGCGTCGGCGGATGGGAGCCCGAATTAATTCAAAGATTTCCGACTACCGGAGAAATGCTCGCCGAGAACATGAGGCAATGTCAGGACATCATTGAACGGGTGGCCCCCGGCAAAGAGAAGATGGTCTGGTCTGACATGTTCGATCCCCACCACAACGCCCATGAAGATTATTACCTCGTCAACAACACCCTCGCCGGTTCCTGGGAAGGTCTGAAACCAACCACCATGATTATGAACTGGGGGGATGATACCACCGCGAAGAGTTTGAACTTTTTCGCAAAACGCGGCCACACCCAGATGGTAGCGACCTATTACGATCAGGATGTTGAGGAAAACTATGCCCACTGGCAAAAGGCGATGGCGGATGTCCCAAATATCAAAGGTGTGATGTTCACGACCTGGGAGGAAAATTTCGATGAGCTCGAAAAATTCGCCGAGACCTGGTGGGGCAAAGTGAAGGCGGAATAGTGTAGGCAGTGTATTTTATGGACCAGTCCGTTCCATCGAACCGGCTCCCCAAATTCACTCTGCCCCTGCACTGACAATCAAACCTTCAGCCGTTTCCTCCTGCAATCGCAATTGCCCACAGGCCTGTCTCTTATACACATCTCCGAGCCCACGAG
>CAJXQE010000347.1 GCA_913058215.1 uncultured Verrucomicrobiales bacterium | reverse complement strand
CGAGATCAGCCTCGGTCTCGTGGGCTCGGAGATGTGTATAAGAGACAGCGGTAAGAGCAGCGGTGGAAGTGGTCTCTTCAATCGGAGCAACTCAACTTCAAAGCCCTCGCAACCTTCCAAACCCGCAGCGGAAAAAAGCAAAAAGCGAAATCCTTTTTCCTGGCTGAAACAAAAGAATTAGCGAGTATCTTCGCTGACGCAAAATCATTCATGGCAATTTTAAAACGTTTCGAAATCTGGCTGCTTCTCATTCTTGTGGTCGCCGTTATTGTATTTGCCACAAAGACCGAGGACTCGGTTGAAGAAAAGCCCCTTGTTGAAACGAAAGTGCAGGAGCCGGATCCGGAGCCGCCAGTCACTGCATCCGGGAAGATTCCGAAAGTGAGCCCAGTAAATCCCGATCCTCAAGCGGATGCTGCACCTGACAATTCAGTGGCGGAGGTGGCCGGTACCCTTCGCATTGATAAAGTTGAAGTCATCCCAACTCAAGAGGGTTCCATCGTTGACCTGACCCTCTCAGGTCGATCAGGAGAAGAAGGCCCGGTTTCTCTTAGCAAAGAGACCCTTCGCGTAACCACTCAGGAAGGTGATGAGGTCTCCCGCTTTTTTCTCCCTTTCGAAAAAGATCCGGAACTGGATCCAGACAGAGATTCTCTAGTCAGTGTAAAATACTGGATCCCTTCCGGAACGGATTCACTCTGGGTGATGTATCGCGATCAGAAGTTGAAAGCAGAACTTTCCCGCTGAATGGCCGACTCTGACCAGGGCGGGAGATTTCTCCTGATCAACAACAACAACACGCGAACCAAGTTTGCTCTTGCAGACGGAACGCAGTTGCTCGATCACCGGGTCATGGATTCTTCGGAAGTTTCCACTGAGTCCATCAATACCCTGCTCCGCGGCTGGAAGTATCGGAAAGTCGTGCTCGCTTCAGTTGTTCCGGACAATGTTCCAGCTCTTCTGGAGTCCCAGAAAGGTATGTCTGTCGTCGAAGTGAACCACCTCACCCGACTCCCTGTCACCATCGATTTCCCAAACCCCTCCACAGTGGGCGCGGATCGCCTCGGAAACGCAGCTGCAGTCGCCGGAGAATACGGGAAGAAACCTGTCATTGTTGTCGACTTCGGAACTGCAGTCACCTTTGACATCGTCGATGAACGGCCCGCTTATATCGGGGGCGTGATCGCTCCCGGTCTCGACTCGATGAGAAACTACCTTCATCAGCGGACCGCACTGCTTCCTATTATCGACCTGGAAAAACCGGATTTTGCGATTGGCAAATCCACCAAAGACGCGATGCTCGCCGGAGCATTTCATGGATATCGCGGGCTCGTAAAAGAAATTATCGCGCAGATCGAAAAAGAACTCGATCAAAAAGCGAAAATCATTGCGACCGGTGGATATGCAGATTTGATAGCTCAAGGTTTGCAGGAAATCGAATCCATCGAACCCTTGTTGACGATGCAGGGCCTTCTAAAGATCGCCCAGATGAATTTTTTAGATGAGTAATACACAGGTAATTGGAATCGATTTCGGCGGAACATCCGTCAAAGTCGCGGTGGTCGAAGGGGAAAACCTGGTCACGGAAATCTTCAGGATCGACACACAGCAACACACCGGGCCTGACAGTCTCATCGAAGTCATTGCCGATAAAGTCGAGGCACTTCGAAAAGATTTTCCCGCAGTCGCTGCAGTCGGCATCGGTGTTCCCGGCGCCATTGATTTTGCTAAAGGGATTACCTACAACCTCACCAACGTCAAAGGCTGGAGCAATGTCCCCCTTCGCGATATCATGGCGGAAAAAACAGGTCTCCCTGCCTTGATGGAGAACGACGCCAACTGTATGGCCTACGCCGAATACAAATACGGGGCCGGCCAGGGATACGAAAACGTCGTTTGTGTCACCCTTGGCACCGGAGTCGGGGGCGGTTTAATTTTGAACGGGCAACTCTATCGTGGAGCTCAATATGCCGCTGGCGAGATTGGCCAGATGAGTATCGATCACGATGGTGTCGACGGGCCTTACGGCAACAATGGTGCCCTGGAGCGGTACATCGGAAACCGCCAGATCAGTCAACTTGCCGCCCATTATTATCAGGAAGCAGGCGCCGAAGTACCCGGGGATATCTCACCGGAAAACCTGGCTCAGCTGGCAGGAAAGGGAGATCCGGTCGCGATCAAGCTCTGGCAAAATGTGGCGATATATCTCGGCTCCTGCCTCATGAGCACGATCTATCTTCTCAATCCCCATGCAATCGTAATCGGTGGGGGAGTCGCTCATGCCGGGGATGTTCTTTTCGCCCCCCTGAAAGACTACCTGAACAGGACCTTAACGGGCGAGTGTTTTAACGAGCTGCAAATTCTCCATGCAAGATTCGGGAACACCGCCGGAATTCTCGGTAGCTCCGCGCTTGCCGCTGAACTACTGGACTGAAAAGTCGGGGTTTCTTAGCTTCGGAGCATATTACCGAATTCACTCGCCACCGCTTCGAAACTCAGCACACTGGTGGCAATCTGTTGAGCATCTTCTACTGCAGAACAGTAGGCTTCATCATCACTTAATACGTTTCGAATCTCATCGAACACTCGATTGATATGGAGACTGCCGTCGTCACAAATATTACTGAAGGCAATCTGCTCGATTGAAGAATTCCCTCCCGCACAAAGCGTCCGAGCAAGAAGACAATCCCCTGCGACCTGGCCCGGAACCCCGCTACGATCCATTTGAAAAACGAGGCGGTGACTGGAAAGCAAATCCATGTAATCAGGATAGCTGAGAGGGTTGTCAATGATTCGAAGGCACCCCTTTGGAAAGGACTTCTCCACCTCTCTCAGTTTTGTCATCCCCATTTTCTTATCGGAGTTGATGACTGTGACGTGATTTAGATTTAACTCGTGAGCAAGACTGCTTCCACGGGACAGAGCATGAATGTGATTACGCGCCAGCGTTTTGAACTCGCGCGTCCCGATCATGATTCCAGACCGATCATTTACCTCCGTAGAGAAATCCCACTCCGGATAATCCACCGGATAGGGAGTAGGAACGAAGATTACCTTATCCCAGAATTCACGATGCCCAATCGGCCCACAGCGCGGCGGATGCGCCAGGGTTGGCGTGATGATTCTGTCTGCGAGTTGGATAATTTCCTCATAGGCCAGAAGAGCCTTCACTTTGTATAGCTGATTCGTAATTTGCGTGTGTCCACATTCCTTCCACGCAACGAAAACAGTAAGGCCTGCGTTTTTCAGTCGCCGCACCGCCTCCAGAGTGATCCATGTCCTGCGGCGGATGAGGACTACGACCGCGTCGAACCTGGCGGCAGATTTCAATACTTCATCTGTAGAGTCGAAGAATGCCCCGAAAGTTGCAGCCGCGTAGGCATGAAAATTTACCGGCGCATGCTCACCCTCGCGGAAAGCGGCCGGCCCATCGCTGTAGTCGAGAAAAGGGTCCCGCCCTTTTGGGTTTAAAACCGCAATGCAAACTGGTGACTCGTAGATTTTTGACATGAGATGAAAATCACATTTCGGAACTGCAAGCATTCACCTGCTTCGGTATTCCCCGCAGTTCCCCATGCTTACCGCAATCCTTAAGCAGCTGAAAGGGGAAATGTCAAAATGGGACAATCCTGCACTGGATATTCTCAGCGATCCGGTTCAGGACCTGCGAACAATGGAATGGTGAGATCAATTGTATAATCCTCTTCACTCGGCACGATGGATCGTCGCCGGGAATGTTCCGCGTAGAATTGTCTGGAGTCGGGCTTGCAACTCACCACAAAACTCGTGACATGGATTGCTCCGCTGTAATCGTAGAGGGCCGGTCCAAATAATCCCTCGAGTTCAATGTAGTTTCGAAACTTCCCGGTACTCAATCCGTAATGCCCCTCGAGAGTGGCATGCAGCCCCAGGGAGCCCTTAACTATTTTCCCTTTGAGTCCATCCGAATCAATTTCTTCGCCAAGCCTGACCACTGCACTGTGGAGAGGGATAAACTTCTGGTCTGAATCTAACGTGAACCAATGAAGGTAGAGTGGTTTCTCACCGCTTGTGACTGGCGATTCCTTGCACCCGCAAAAGAGAAGGGCTGGAATTGCGAACAGGAAAAATGCGGGCCTCATAGAAGGTGATGCCTGATCTTACCTTGAAACCTTCGGCAGACGGAGCTTTTTTTAAATCTCCCCCTCATCAGGACACCCAAGCGGTGAACGCGTGCCGGCGATTTCAGCGCCGGATCCATTGGTTCCCCTTTTTCTATCGCAGACTACGGCCAGGCAGCCGCCTCTACGGCCTGTTCTTCACCTTCGCCCGGATATAATCGATCTCCCCATCAACTGATGAAGTTGCCCGGAGCCAGCCATTGAAAGTGCCACGACGGGATCGGTAGGAACCTTTTGGTTTCACATCGAGACGGTAGTATACCTTACTGCCCGCCTCTATCTCCCCGGTTTCGTGCGTACCCGCTTCTGCCTTGGCGGTGACGTTTGTTTTGCCGGAAGCCAGCGAATAACATTTCACCTTAAAACGGGACGTCGCTTTTTTCATTCTGATCGAATAGGAGTCAGGGAAGTCGCCATCATTCCCAATTGAGGAAAAGACCTTCACTTCCTTCATTTTTGTTTTGAATGTCTTTTTCTGGCCTGATCCCGAACGGTTGTAGACCCCGTTCCCTTTTTGGCTTCCACGAGTTTCGCCTACGGTCAGGTCCGGTTGAAAGACGCGCTTTTCATAGGCATGCACCCGGGTGATCAGGAAATCAGCAACCCAGACCCGCCCTTCGGAATCGGTCGCAACCGCAACAGGATACTCGCATCCCGAAGCGGTGGTCGCCGCATCGTAAGTGCTGAAGTCCGGCTGTCCGAGAACGATGTCTGCATCGACTTCACCAGAAGCGTTCTCTGGATCATGAAATCCAACAACACGCGCATTTCTGGAATCACATACAAACAGAGTTCCCTCCTGATCTATGGCGAGTCCCAGAGGAGCATGAAATTCGGACTGCCCGCTTCCGCTGTCAGACGTTCCAAAATCGCTTTGCCCAATTTGTCGATCTGCAGCGCTGCCAGTCGCTAAATTCGCAACGTCTTCAAACACCATGATCCGATTATTTTGATCATCAGCCACATACAATGTTCCATCGTCAGCAAGAGCAATCGCCCTGGGAAACTCAAAACTGGCATTGTCATTCCCGCTGGACCCACTGGTAAAGTCGGGCTGACCAAGAACACGATCCGCACTGGCGCCGTTTGTTTTGTCATTTGCATCCTCAAAGATCAAAATGCGATGAAATTCCGGCCCAGCGACATATAGATCGCCATCCGGAGAAATCGCAAGATCTTCAGGGGTGTCCATACCTTTCGCAGAAAGCCCCCGGCTATTTGAGTCAAAGTCGACCTGACCGAGCACCAGGCTTGCTGCAGTACCGCTTAATGCTGTAGCAGCAGCATCAAACCGAAGAACCCGGTGATTTTCTGAATCGGCTACCCAGAGTTCCCCTTCCGAACCAATAGCCAGCCCGACCGGCGTATCCATTTTCGTAGACGAGATATCATCAGAACCTGTTCCAAATTCAGACTGCCCGAAGACCATCTCGGCCCCGGCTCCGCTAACGAGATCTTCGAAGGCAGAATACCTAAGGACCCGATGATTCCCCGAATCTGCAACGAAGACCTTTCCAGATACAGGATCGATCACGATTCCGCGGCATTGCCCCAATTCGTCAGCTTCATCGCCGCTGACACGCTCAGTAAAACTGGAGGCACCGAGGACAAGCCCGGCATCCTGACCACTCATCAATCGCTCTCCGCCGAGGAGATAAGGGGATCCTGGAGCGATGAGGATTAGAAGGCAGAAAGCAAAGTGGCGGGCAATTTTCATAAGTGAATCGTGTAGTTGATACCCTCTGTTGAGCATTCCAGGATGCGAGGTAACAGGCTTATTCACTTTTTTAGAGAAATCGAAATCTCCTGAGCATGGGCGTTCAATCCCCTTGCTCAAACGGGGCCCTTTGATGAATCGAAATAATTCAACCGGCGATGAGATGATGCAAGATGCCAACACATTTCGCGTTACCAACACCACCTTTTACGAAAAAATAGAAACTCCGAAACGACAAAATCAGTCCGCATAGGTGGCAATCCGCAAACCGTAGAAGGCTTCCTCGTATCCATTCGGATGCACCTCTCCCGGTGGATCATACCGCCCATGAAAAGACAAGGGAGCGCTCTGATCCCAGGCACCGCCCCTATTGATTCGGTATTGATCCATTCCTATCTCCCACTTCGTTTCCGTCCATTCCTGAACATTGCCTGCGAGATCATAGGCGCCGTAAAAGCTGGCACTCCCCGGGCCGCCGCTTCCCACCGTGGTTACATTTCCATCCTGCGCCCCCCAATCAGCACCCTTTCCGTGATTTGCAATGTTGGTGGCATCGACCGGAGGCGAAATAATCATATTCCCCTCCAAATCTGCACCAGCCATGGTTGGAGAGGTATTGTGCCCTGTAGCGTAGCGCACGTAATTGTATCGTGCGCCACCGCCACCTGGAATGACATCTCCTCCTCCGGGAAAATGAAAAGCCGCTTTGTGCCATTCATTCTCTGCGGGAATGAAATACTGCGCATTCGGATTCCGGAAGACAGAATTGGCAGTTATCGTTCCGGCAGTCAGCGTATAAGCTCCGTCTTCCGTAGTCGCATTCCCTTGAGTACCTGTCGGTCTCCCATTGTGCATCCAGTTGCAGAAGCGACAGGCATTCCAAAAGCTAATAAATGCGACAGGCTTGTTCGCCATATTTGGTTTAGCGGCATAGGAGTAGCTGCCATCGCCACCACTCCGGGAAATTCCTCCGCGAGCATTGCTGCCCATGAGAAGACTGTAGATGGAATTCGGATCGCTCGACCCAACTGCATTTAAAAATTCAACAAACTGCTGATTCGTGATCTCATACTTCGCGATCTTAAAATTATACGGCACCGCCCCCAGAGCACCATTGCCTGTTGTTGGAAAATTAGGAAGAAATGGGTCAGTTCCGTTGCCCGGATTCCCCACATACACCATTTCCATCCAGGGACTTGCTACGACAGGATAACGACCACCAGTCCGGGTGGAAAAACGCCCCGACCGGATTGCGCCTCCAGATTGAACTTTGAGGGTTCCTGATATGGAGATTCTCCTACCATTTCTCTTTGCTTTGAGATTGAACGGACCCGGCCAGTTGGGAGATCCGAGTTGAGACACTGAAGTTCTCTTCCAAGTGAAAGTGCCCGAGAGAATGAGAAGTTTGCCTCTTCTTCTTAATCGGACCTTCTTCGACTTCATCTCAACCTGAGAAAGTCGATCCGTCGAATTGCAGGGAGTCGCTTCAAAAAAACCTCTTCCTTTTCCTCTACCTGGAGGAAGGAGAAGCCGGAGAGGCATTTCACCCGCCTGGTTTGACCAGCTTCCGGTCGTCCACTTTTTGAAAGCCCGCAGCGCTTTCCTATCTTCATTCGCTGCCTTTACCTGAGCCGAAACACCTATAGAAAATATGAGGGCGACGAAAATACATGATCGAGAATTCATAAAATACCTCCCGGAAAGAACTGTGAAATAAGCCTCTCCATTATAACGACTTATAGAATCGAGGCAAGACAAAGACGATCTCCTTTATGTTCCGAATTCTCGATCGCACTGCACTTTTCGAGCGAACCCATAACCCACCTCACGAAGTCGTTGAAGCCTAACGTATCAGGAGCAAAATCTATAGCTCCCGTCAATTATCGGGACCAAACGCGGGGTCCGGACCAAAACCGTTCCTACGACCTCAGAAACTTCGAAAGCTAGCGCTTGCGAGTCATCGCCGAGTGCGATTGAAAATTGAGGCTCTTCATCAACAAATGGGGACATGAGCAAAAATGAACAACAGTTCAGTCA